>DASTGC010000149.1:0-9770 GCA_035719485.1 Novosphingobium sp. | reverse complement strand
GGCGTCGTCCCGGTGCCGAAGAAGCAGCTTCCGGTCACCCTCCCCGAAGACGTCACCTTCGACGTGCCCGGCAACCCGCTTGATCGCCACCCCACCTGGAAGCACGTCGATTGCCCGCAATGCGGCAAGCCGGCCCGGCGCGAGACCGACACGCTCGACACGTTCGTCGATTCCTCCTGGTATTTCATCAGGTTCGCAAGCCAGCCGGACGACCGGCCGTTCGATCCGAAGGTCGCCGAGCAATGGCTGCCGGTGAACCAGTATATCGGCGGCGTCGAGCATGCGATCCTGCATCTGCTCTACGCCCGCTTCTGGACCCGCGCGCTGGCCCGCATCGGCAAGCTGGAGGTGAAGGAACCCTTCGCCAGCCTGTTCACCCAGGGCATGGTCACGCATGAGACGTACGAGCGCCGCAATCCCGAAAACGGCCAGCCGCTGTTCTTCGCGCCCACCGAGGTGGAGCGCACCGGTGAAGGCGCAACCCTTAAGGCCGATGGCCAGCCGGTGGAGATCGGCCGCGTCATCAAGATGTCGAAGTCGAAGAAGAACGTGGTTGACCCGGACGAGATCGTCGCCAGGTATGGCGCCGACGCGATCCGCTGGTTCATGCTCTCCGACAGCCCGCCCGAGCGCGACCTGCCCTGGTCCGAAGCCGGGATCGAAGGCTGCGCCCGCTTCGTCCAGCGCCTGTGGCGGCTGTTCGGCCACTATGACGCCGAGGCCACGGGCGAGGATAAGGTGCTAGATCGCCGCACCCACCAGAACGTCGCCGCCGTGGCCGACGATATCGCCGCCCTCTCCTTCAACAAGGCGGTGGCCCGCATCTACGAGCTGACCAACGCCACCGAAAAGGCTGCGCCCTCGGCCAGCCGCTCGACCGCGATCCGCACCCTGCTGCTGCTCGTCGCCCCGATGATGCCCCACCTCGCCGAAGAGGCTTGGGCCGGCATTGGCGAACAGGGCCTCGTCGCCGATGCCCCCTGGCCCGAGGTCGATCCCGCCCTGCTGGTCGACGACGAGGTGACCGTCGCGGTCCAGGTCAACGGCAAGCTGCGCGATACGCTCACCGTCGCCAAGGGGTCCGACAAGGCCGCGCTCGAATCGCTCGCCCTCGCCAGCGTCAAGGTCCAGGCGATCCTCGCCGGCGCTGCGCCCAAGAAGGTGATTGTCGTTCCGGACCGGCTCGTTAACGTGGTCGCATGAACCGCCTATTCGCCGCCGCCCTGCTTGGTCTCGCCGCCGCCCCGCTCGGCGGCTGCGGGCTGCAGCCGCTCTATGCCGGCGGCGGTCAAGGCGCGGTGGCGCGCGGCCTCGCCGCGGTCGAAGTCCCGCCGATCGAGGGCAAGGCCGGCTGGCTGGTCCGCAATGCCCTTAACGACCGGCTCTCCGCCGCGGGCAGGACCGGCGCGCCCGCCTACCGTCTCGACGTGCGCCTGAACGATCGCCTCGAAGGCTTCGGCCTCTTGGCCGACGATACGGTCGGCCGCGAACGGCGCACACTGCGCGCGCGCTACCAGCTAGTCGATCTCGCCTCGGGCAGGATCGTCTGCGACGCCACCGCCGGGGCCGATGCCGGGATCGACGTGGTCTCCTCTGAATACGCCACCATCGCGGCCGAACAGACCGCGCTCGAAAACCTCTCGAAGGAAGTGGCCGACCGTATCGTCACGGCGCTCGCCCTGCAGCTGCGGGGGCATGATGCCCCGGCGCCCGCGCATCGCTGAGCCCGCATGGTGAAGGCGACCCAGCGCGATTTCGCGCGACAGGCGGAATCCGCCGCGCGCAAGCAGCGCTACTTCTTCTTCTGCGGGCCGGATGAGGCGGGCATCCATGACGCGGTCGATCGAATCGCCGGCCTGCTCGACGACCCGGGCGAGCGCATCGACCTTTCAGGCGGCGACCTGAAGCGCGACCCGGTCCGGCTTGGTGACGAGGCGCGCTCGGTATCGCTGTTCGGCGAAGCCCGCCACATCGTGGTGCGGGCCAGCGGCGACGAAATGGCCGAAGCCGTGGAAATCCTCGTCGGCGGCACCGCGCCCGCCTGTCCGGTTCTGATTGCGGCCCCCGGTGCCACGGAAAAATCAAAGACTGCCAAGTTGCTGGCCGATCGCAACGATGCGCTGGTCGTCGTGTTCTGGCCCCCGGATGCCCGCAGCGTGGCGGTCACCGTCCGCGAGTTGGCAGACCGTGCCGGGCTCCGGATTGACGGCACCTTGGCCGAACGTATCGCCCGTGCGGCCAATCTCGACACCCGCATCGCCGCGGCCGAAGTGACCAAACTGGCGGTCTACCTCGATGCCAGCCCGCAGACGCCGCGCCCTGCCGATGCCGCTGCCTATGCCGCCATCGGGGCGAGCACGGAAGAGGATGGCATGATGGCCATCGTCAATGCCGTGCTCGGCGGCGAACCTGCCAGGCTCGGGCCCGAGCTGGATCGGCTGCGCCATCTTGGGCTTAACCCGGTCGGTGTCCTCCTCGCCTGCGAGCGTCGTGTGGCACAACTGGCGGGACTCGCCGCCAGGCTCGGCAAGGGCGGCGACCCGCGGGCCCTGATCGAGGCGGAAAAGACGGCCCGGCGGATCAACTGGAAGGACGAGGGCGACCTCAAGAAGCAGCTGGCGATCTGGCGCGGCCGGCGTCTCGAACGCCTCGTCGCCAAGATCGCGGAACTGCACCGGCAGCTGCTGGGCCACAGTCAGGACGCGGAGCTACTGCTGGCGCAGGGGCTGGCGGAGATCGCCCGTGCATCTTCGCCGAAAAGCTGATCCAATTCGGAACTAGGTAAAGCTACGGGTCTGCAGTAAAGAAAGTCCGTTCAATACGGCAATCACCGGAACCAATAGCGCATCGCGCGATTTGGCCCGCAGGGTTGGCGTTTAAATGGATCGTAGCGAAGAATTGTTGTGAACGTCGCGTTTCGCACCAAGACCGCGCCGGAAACGCGCGAGATATCGAACGCGCTGGGCCCCGTCCGGTCGCTCGAACGCTGCCGGCTGCAATGCTACCTTGCCATCCTGTGTGCCGATATCGGCCTATTGTATCTGTCCTTCGTCGTCGCCGGCTGGCTCTATCTTGGCCCATCGGGAGTGGCGGTCGGCTCGCTCACCGCACAGCTGCTCCTGCCGGTGTTCCTGACGATCTCCTTCTACAACGGTGCCTATGGCATGCGTTCGCTCCAGGACTGGGAATGGGGCGCCGTGCGTAGTGCCATGGCGCTGTTGCTGTCGTGGGCGGCGGTCTTGTTCATTGCTTTCTACACGCGCTCGGCCAGTTCCTTCTCGCGGGTGGCTTTCACCCTCGGCATCGCGGCCTCCGTTGTCGCCCTCTGCTGGGGCAGGCTGCAAATGCGTTCTTTCGTCGCCTGGCGGTGCGGCCCGCAGGTCATCAACGAACTGGTGATCGACGATGGCGGGCCGGAGATCCTGCTGCCCGATGTGCGCCATGTCGATGCGACCGCGTTAGGCCTCGTGCCCGCGCTCGCCGATCCCGTGGCGCTTGACCGCATCGGTGTGGTCCTGCGTAATGTCGAACGAGTGGTGGTGAGCTGCCCGCCCGAACGCCGTAGTGCCTGGGCCCTGCTGCTGAAAGGCGCCAACGTCGATGGCGAGGTGATCGACGATACGGTCATGTTGCTCGGCGCCAAGGGCGCGCGGCAGGCGGGCGGCCGCGGCCTTTTGCTGGTCTCGCTGGGGCCACTGCAACTGCGCTCGCGGGCGGTCAAGCGGGCCTTCGATATCATGGTCGCCACCGCCGCCCTGGTAGTCCTGTCGCCGCTATTGGTGGCAGTCGCCTTGGCCATTGTTGTTGGGGATGGCGGACCCGCGCTCTTCGTGCAGCGCCGGATGGGCCGCGGCAACACCTTCTTCTCGATGTACAAGTTCCGCTCGATGAGTGTGGCTGCCCAGGACGACGAGGGCCGCCAGTCCACCGGGCGGGAGGACCGGCGCGTGACCCGAATCGGGCGGTTTATCCGCCGGACCAGCATTGATGAGCTGCCGCAGCTGTTCAACGTGCTCATCGGCGACATGAGCATCGTCGGCCCCCGCCCTCATGCTATCGGTTCGCAGGCGGGCGACAAGCTGTTCTGGGAGGTCGATGACCGCTACTGGCTGCGCCACGCATTGAAGCCCGGGCTCACCGGCCTCGCACAGGTCCGCGGCCAGCGTGGCGCGACGGAACGCGAATCCGACCTTGCCAGCCGGCTCGATTCCGATCTCGAATACCTCCATGGCTGGTCTTTGTGGCGGGATTTGCGCATCCTTCTCGCCACCGCTCGTGTCCTGGTGCACGACCGCGCTTATTAGCCGGTTTCATTCCGATCCTGAGGGAAGGCGGTCCGAGTCGAAGGAATTTTCGTCCCGCTTTGGGTTCGTAAGGTCGGTGCAAAGGCTTGCCGGGGGCGTGCAACCAGCATGTAGCAAGAATCGTAGCGAGCACGTTGCAGATGCGCCCGCGAGGGGCCATTCCCCAAACTGTTTCTTGAATAACAATAACATGCGCGTGTCTGAGCAGTGAAGCTTACCGAGAATTGGAAATGCGAGGGTTTCCCGTCCGAACAGCCTGCATACTTCGGCTGCCCCGCTTTATTGGTGAGCGGAATTTCAGTTGCAAATGCGCACAAATGCGTGATAATACGGAGGTGGAAATTAAGGGGGGCGCTTGTGACTAAGAAACTTCTCGTAGCTCTTGGAGCAGTCGCGGTAGTGATTGGCGCCGGTTCGGCGACCGCTGTCACCTGGGGCTCGTCGAGCCTGCTGAAGAATCCGCCGGATTGTAGCCTGGCGATCAATGCCACCTCGCCATTCTGCGCCAACCAGGTCACCACCTACACGAGCGCTGGCTGAACCGGCTGCCATTGGGGATTTCCGATCCCGTCGATAAAGCCCCCTGCCCGGGGGCTTTCTTCGTGGGGGCAGCATGACCGGCGTCGTCAACCGTTCTCCAGAGCGCAGGTCCGCAGCGCTGATTGCCGGCATCGCCGTGGCGGTGGCGATGGTCCTCGGCGGCGGGGGGTCGCCCGCGCCCCCTCAGGAACTGGCCGCCCAGATTGCGGTCGCCGCCCTGTTCTGCCTGTGGCTGATCTTATGGCCAGTCGTCCCGCGAGATCGCCTGCGCCCGACATTCGCGCTGTGCGGGCTTATCACTGTCATCCCGGTGATCCAGCTGGTGCCGCTTCCGCCGACAATCTGGCAGGTCCTGCCCGGGCGGGCGCTCGAACGCCAAGCGCTCGATCTCATCGGCGCGGGCCACACCTGGCGCCCGTTGAGCATGTCGCCGGCGCGAACCCTTGGCTCACTGCTGGCGCTGGTTCCTCCGGCGATCATGCTGGTATTGACCGGCACGCTCGGCCAGCGCGGCCGAAACGTTGTGATCGGCACAGTGGCGGGGGTTGCGCTACTGACGATACTGGTCGGTGCTCTGCAGGCCGCCGGCGGACCGGCCAGCCCGTTCCGTCTCTATGTTGCAGATACCGGCCATCTCAACGGCTTCCAGGCCAACCACAACAGTGCGGCCGACATCCTGCTGATTGGCATGGTCGCCTATGCCGTCGTGGCCCGAGAGTGGATCGAGCGCGCGCCGGCGCGGCGGGCCGGGGCGATCGGCAAGATGATCGTGTTCGCGGGGGTCGCGCTGTTCTCGCTCGCGGTGTTCCTCACCGCATCTCGGGCGGGAACGGCGCTCCTGCCGGTTGCCTGGTCCGCCGTGTTGGCGGTAAACCGACCCTCCTGGCTGTTGTCCTCGCAGCGATTGCCCTGGCGCGGCCTTGTCATCGCGGCCCTGCTAATTGCCGTGAGCCTGTCGCTGGCCCTCTATCTGCTGCGCGGTAATGAGGTCGTCGCCGCAGTCCTGCGCCGGTACGACTTCGGCGCGGAACTGCGCCCGCAGATCTGGACCGACAGTGTCCAGGCGGCCCGCACCTACTTTCCGGTCGGGGCGGGCATGGGCGCCTTCATCCCCGCATACCTTGCAGCCGAACGAATAGATGTGGTCGGAATGACTTTACCCAACCGGGCCCACAATGATTTTGTTGAACTTTTTGTCGAGGCGGGCGCCCCAGGATTCGTGGTTCTGGCGATCATCATCGCAGTGCTTGGCAGACTAGGTTGGCGTCAGTTCCGTAATCCTTGGGCCAGTATCCGCCGGCAAGCTTATTTCGCCGCAGCAACATTTACGATCATTGCGCTGCACTCCCAAGTTGATTACCCTCTGCGCTCGATATCTTTGGCGTGTATTGCTGCCGCTTCGGCGGGGCTGCTTGTGCCGGTTGCGAGGGGGCCGCGAGGCACTGATGTTCAAGTATAAAGATGAGGGTTCACTGAAGCTGCGCTGGCGCTGCTTGCTGCCGGCACTCCTCGCCGGAGCGCTGGCAGGCTGCGCTTCGACCAGGGTGAGCCCCCTGCCCGCAGGCATTTCGGCCTACCGCGTCGTTCCCGAAGCCACGGCCGTCGATCTTTCCGCCGATGCGCTGAAACCGGGTGACCGCCTCTCCATCCGGGTGTTTGGCGAGCCGGAGCTGACCGGGGACAACTTCATCGTCGATGCGGCGGGCTACATCCAGGTGCCCTTGGTGGGCGAGATGATCGTGCTGCAGCAGAGCCCGCGCGCGGTCGCCGCCGAGATCGAGCGCCGGCTCGGGGCCCGGTTCGTGCGCAACGCCAGCGTGACTGTCAGCGTGGTCGATCGGCCGCTCGCCACCTTCGCCGTCGAAGGCGATGTGAGCCAGCCGGGCGTCTATCCCGCTGTGCCCAATACGAGCCTGCTCTCCGCCTTGGCCCAGGCGCGCAGCCCCAGCAAGACCGCCGAGCTTAACGACGTCATCGTCCTGCGCCGGATCAACGGGGAGCGCGCCGGTGCTCGCTTCAATCTGGCGGAGATTCGTCTGGGGCGTGCGCCGGACCCGCAGATTCTCGCCGGAGATACGGTGGTAGTGGGCAGGTCGCCGGCCAAGGCCGCCTGGGCCGATTTCCTGCAGGCCGCGCCCCTGTTTAATTTCTTCTATCTCGTGAAATAGGTTTGGGGACGCAGCAGTGGCCACGATAAATCCAGCCGGCGCGCCCTCGCCCTATCCCGTGTTTCCCACGGTGGAAGATGATATCCATGCGCCGGAGCCGGAGCGGAGCGGGTTCGATTTCCGCTACATGGCCTCTGCCGTGCGCGCGAACCTGGTCCTGATCGTCGCGATCATCTCCATTGCCGTGGGCCTCGCCATCATTGCCACGTTGCTGCAGACGCCGCGCTATACCGCCCGGGCGACCCTGCAGATCAATGACGTATCGAGCCGCGTGTTCAAGGACGATACTGGCGAGCAAGCAGCCGAAATGCCGGGCTGGGACGTCGACCGCAACCTCAAGACCCAGGTCGATATCCTGAAGAGCCGGGCTCTTGCCCAGCGCGTGGTACAGAAGCTCAAGCTCGCGTCCGACTTGCAGTTCTTCCAGTCCCAAGGGGTGACGCTGCCGGAGCGGGACCGCCCGATTGCGGCAGTCGATGCGCTGGCAATCGACCTGCTGCAGCAGAACCTGGCCGTCGATCTCCCGCGTGATTCGCGCATCGTCACGGTTTCCTGGGAAAGCGCGGATGCGCGCATGTCGGCGCTGATCGCCAGCACTTATGCTGCTGAATTCATCCAGGCCAATCTCCAGCGCAAGTTCGAGAGCTCCGCCTATGCCCGCAACTTCATTGCCGAGCAGCTGGGCGAAACCAAGAAGCGCCTCGAGGATTCCGAGCGGGCGCTCAACACCTATGCCCGCGCCAACGGCCTGATCCGTTTCCGCGAGACCACGACAGCGGCCGGAGGCCAGAATGCGGGAGGGACCGGTTCCGTCACCACCAACAGCCTCGTTCAGATCAACCAGGCAGCGAACGAAGCCACGGCCCGGCGTATCGCGGCCGAGGCGAGGATGCGGGCCTTCACGGGCAGGTCGCTGATGAGCATGCCCGAGGTGATCAACAATACCACTGTGGCAACGCTGGTGCAGCAGCGCGCCTCGGCTCAGGCAGAACTGCAACAGGAACGCGCGCGGCACCTGGAAGGCTATCCCACGGTTGTCGCCAAGTCTGCACAGGTGGCGGCCCTGGACCGGCAGATTGCGGAAGCCGCGGCTGGGGTGAAGCAGTCGATCGTGGCCGATTACCAGGCGGCCAAGGCTAGCGAAGACGATCTGACCGGGCAGGTGAACCGGCTCAAGGCGAACACGCTGACCGAACAGGATCAAACTGTCCAATACAGCCTGCTGTCGCGGGAAGCCGATACCAACCGCCAACTCTACGATGGCCTGTTGCAGCGCTACAAGGAGCTCAACGCCTCGGCCGGGATCAGCCTGAGTAATATCGCGGTGATCGACACTGCCGATGTGCCGCGTGCGCCCTCTTCGCCCAACCTGCTCAAGAATCTCCTCGTCGCGTTGATCCTCGGCCTTGCCCTGGCCGG
Source organism: Novosphingobium sp. (assembly GCA_035719485.1). Lineage (GTDB taxonomy): Bacteria > Pseudomonadota > Alphaproteobacteria > Sphingomonadales > Sphingomonadaceae > Novosphingobium. Next base: position 1,339 of record DASTGC010000149.1, on the reverse strand, counting down.
AATGACCGTCTTCCTCAAGGACCAGTTCGACGATGCAATCCGCGTGCCTGAGGATGTCGAGAGCAAGCTTGGCCTGCCGCTGCTGGGGATCGTGCCCAGGGCGCTGGAGGATAGGCCGGAAACCGCGCTTGCCGATCCCAAGTCGCCCATCTCGGAAGCCTACAATTCGCTGCGCGGATCCCTGCTCTATTCCACCCGCGAAGGGTTGCCGCAGGTCCTGCTGGTCACCAGCGCGCAGCCCGGCGAAGGCAAGACGACGACCAGCTATGCCATCGCGACAAGCTTCGCGCGGATGGGCAAATCGGTCCTCCTGATCGACGCCGACCTCCGGCGCCCTTCGCTGCACCGGCGCTTGAACCTGCCAAACGACAGCGGGCTCAGCGCGCTGCTGGTCTCGCGCGATCCGATCGATGCGGCGATCGTGCCCACGGCGCAAGACAAGTTGTCGCTGCTGACCTCGGGTGCCGTTCCGCCGAGCCCGACCGAGCTCCTGTCAAGCGGGCGGCTCGAGCAGATCCTGCAGGACGCCGCGCGCCGATTCGAACTGGTAATCATCGACAGCCCGCCCATCCTCGGCCTGGCCGATGCGCCGACCATGGCCCCGCTGGCAGACGGCGTCCTGTTCGTTGTTGAGGCTGAACGCTCCCGGCGGGGCGCGCTCAAGGCGGCGCTGCGGCGGCTGCAGGCGGTGCGGCCGATCCTGCTCGGCTCCGTGCTCACCCAGTTCGACCCGCTCAAGGCCGGCAACCGGTATTCGGAGTACTACGGCAACGAGTACTATCAGTACGGCGGTTCGGCTTCAGGCGACTGAGTGGGCAGATCGCCATGTCGCAGCGTCCCGCGCTGATCCTGCGGTCTGCCGGCATTCTTGCCATGGTGGTGTTCAGCGCTGTGGCGGCCAGCAGCGCGGCCGACCGACTCTCCGCCTTGCGCCCCGTGTGGGAGGTGGTGGTGCCAGCGCCGCTGGCCGACAATGCGTGGCGGGCCCGGGCCGTGCTGGCTATCCGCCGCGGCGATGCGCCCGGGGCTCTTGCCGCTGCTCGCAGAGCCGTGGATTCCGGCCCGGTCGAGGCTGACAGCACGGACCTGCTCGGCACCGCGCTCCTGCTCACTCACCAGCCCGCCGCGGCCGACCGGGCTTTCGCGGTGGCGGGAAGGATGGGCTGGCGCAGTGCCGCGACACAGAAGTACCTGATGGGTCAGGCCCTTGCCCGGGACGACTACGGGCAGGCACTGATGCACCTCGACGCCTTGCTGCGCCAGTCGCCGCAACTTGCCGGTGATGGCGCGGTCATGCAGCCGTTCGAGGAGAGCGGCGCGGCGCGCACGGCATGGATCG
>DASTGC010000148.1:0-2163 GCA_035719485.1 Novosphingobium sp. | reverse complement strand
CAGGAGCGCACCGCCCGATGAGCTGAACGGCAGGTAGCCCAGTTCGTCGAGGATCACGAGATCGAGGCGGAGCAGCCGATCGGCGAGCTGCCCGGCCCGGTTCAGCACCTTCTCCTGCTCGAGCGCATTGACCAGGTCGACGGTGGCGAAGAACCGCACCTTCTTGCGATGATGCTCGACGGCCTGGATCCCGAGGGCCGTGGCGATGTGGGTCTTGCCGGTGCCGGGCCCACCGATCAGCACGACGTTGTTGGCCCCGTCGATGAAGTCGCCGCGATGGAGCTGGCGGACCATAGCCTCGTTGATCTCGCTGGCAGCAAAATCGAAGCCGGTGAGGTCCTTGTAGGCGGGGAAGCGGGCCGCCTTGGTCTGGTAGGCGATCGAACGGACCTCGCGCTCGGCTAGCTCGGCTTTGAGCAACTGCGACAGGATCGGCACGGCGCCATCAAAGGCGGGTGCCCCTTGCTCGATGAGGTCTGCAACGGCCTGGGCCATGCCGTACATCTTGAGGCCGCGCAGCATGACCACGACGGCAGCGCTGGCAGGATCATGACGCACGGGCAGTCTCCCTGCTGCGCAGCGCATCGTAGCGCTCGACGTTGGCCTTGGGTTCACGCCGCAGGGTCAGAGCCTGCGGCGCATCGATCTTCGGTGGTGTACCAGTCTTGCCGTCGGTCAGCCGGTGCAGGAGGTTGAGCACGTGGGTCTTGGTCGGCACGCCGGCGTCCAGTGCGAGTTCGACCGCGCTGAGGACGGCCTGTTCATCGTGCTGAAGGACCAGGGCGAGAATCTCGGCTACCTCCCGATCACCACCCGGGCGCTTCAGCAGATGGCCCTGCAACTGCCGGAAGGCCTCGGGCATCTCCTGGAACGGGGCGCCATTGCGCAGGGCTCCGGGCTTGCGCTGGATCACTGCCAGGTAGTGACGCCAGTCGTAGACCGTCCGTCCAGGCAGATGATGGGACCGCTCGATGATCCGCTCATGCTCGCACAGGATCCGGCCTTCGGCCGCTACGACGATCCGATCCGGGTAGACGCGCAGGCTGACCGGGCGATTGGCGAAGGAGGCCGGCACGCTGTACCGGTTGCGCTCGAAGTGCACGAGGCAGGTCGGCGAGACCCGCTTGGCATGCTCGACGAAGCCATCGAAGGTGCGTCCCAGCGGCATCAGGCTGGCAACCTCGTCCGCCCAGGCATCGGCGATCGTGCCGGGCATGATGCCATGCTGGATCTCGCCCCATTGCTCGATGCAGCGCTGCTCGAGCCAGGCATTGAGTTCGGCAAGATCGGGGAAGCACGGCAATGGCTGCCACAGCCGGCGCCGGGCATCCTGGACGTTCTTCTCGACCTGACCCTTCTCCCATCCGGCGGCGGGATTACAGAACTCCGGCTCGAACAGATAATGGCTGGCCAGCGCCGAGAACCGGGCATTGACTTGGCGCACCTTGCCGGCGCCGATCCGGTCTACCGCGGTCTTCATGTTGTCGAAGATCCCGCGCCGAGGCACTCCGCCCAGCACCCTGAACGCCTGGGTCAGGGCATCGAACAGCATCTCGTGGGTCTGGAGCAGGTAGGCCCTGACGATGAAGGCCCGGCTGTGCGACAGCTTGCTGTGTGCGACCTGCAGCTTGGTTCTCTCGCCGGCGATGATCGCCCAGTCCTCGCTCCAGTCGAACTGGAAGGCCTCTCCCGGCATGAACACCAACGGCACGAAAGTGCCCCGGCCACTGGTCTGCGCATCGCGCTGGCGGTCGGCCTTCCACTCCCGCGCAAAGGCGGCGACCCGGTTGTACGAGCCGTCATAGCCGAGCGTCACCAGATCGGCGTACATCTGCTTGACCGTGCGGCGCTGCTTGCGTGACCGGCCAGCCTCGATCCTGAGCCAGCCCGACAGCTTCTCGGCAAACGGGTCAAGCTTGCTCGGTCGATCCGGGACCTTGAACTGCGGCTCCACAGTGCCCGCCCGCAGGTACTTCCGGATCGTGTTGCGGGATAGGCCCGTGCGCCGCTCGATCTCCCGGATCGGCATCCCTTCCCGGAAATGCCAGCGGCGGATCACACTCAATAACGCCATGTCGATCACTCCATGATCCCCCGACTGCCAAGCCAGGGAAACGATCAGAACATGGGTCAAATCTCGGTGGAAATTACGGCCTCTCCCGG
>DASTGC010000147.1:0-4924 GCA_035719485.1 Novosphingobium sp. | reverse complement strand
CGACTACAAGCAAAAGACGGAACTCAATCCGCACAGGTTCTCGTCCTTGACCATCACCCGGCCGGTCTTCAGCCCGCCTTCCACATAGAGCGGCTGCTCCGGGTTCGGCGCCGGCGCCTTCAACCGGGTGCGCAGGTCGGCCTCGCCGCCACCTTCGGTAAAAGTGATGCATTCGGTCGGGCAGATGTCGACGCAGGAGTCGCACTCGATGCAGGCCGGCGGGGTGAAGACGGTGGCCATGTCGCAGTTGAGGCAGCGCGCCGCCTCGTTGCAGGCCTTCTCCACGTCGAAGCCCAGCTCCAGCTCAAGCTTGATGTCCTTCAGCGCCTCCTTGAGGTTGCGGGTCGCCATGGCCTGGCGATCCTCCTCGGAGATGTCGTTGTCGTAGGCCCACTCATGGATGCCCATCTTCTGGCTGGCGAGGGTGACCCGTTCACCCGGCCGATCGGCCACCACGTCCTTGCCGGAGAGGAACAGGTCGATAGACACTGCCGCGCGATGGCCCTGGGCCACGGCCTCGATGATGTTCTTGGGGCCCAACGCGGCGTCACCGGCGAAGAACACGTCGGGCACGCTCGACTGCAGGGTCTGCTCGTTGAGCACCGGCATGTCCCACTTGTCGAATTCGAGGCCGAGGTCGCGTTCAATCCAGGGGAATGAATTCTCCTGCCCGATCGCCACCAGGACCTGGTCGCAGGGCACCGTTTCGAGCCGACCGGTCGCAGCGAGGCGGCGCTTGCCGGCCTCGTCGTACTGGACTTCCACATGCTCGAAGGTCACTCCCGTCAGCTTGCCGCCATCATGCTCGAAAGCCATCGGGACCATACAGTTGCGGATTTCGACGCCCTCGTGCAGCGCCTCGTCCTTTTCCCAGGGTGAGGCCTTCATCTCGTCGAAGCCGGAGCGGACGATAACGTGGACCTTCTCGGCGCCCAGACGCAGCGAAGAGCGGCAGCAGTCCATCGCGGTGTTGCCGCCGCCGAGCACGATCACGCGCTTGCCGACCGTCTCGATGTGCCCGAAGGCGATGTTCGACAGCCAGTCGATCCCGATGTGAATATTGGCGGCGGCTTCCTGCCGGCCCGGGAGATCGGCCTCGCGGCCGCGCGGAGCGCCGGTGCCGACGAGCACCGCGTCCCAACCTTCGGCGCGCAGATCCCTGAGGCTTGCCACGAAGCGGTCCTGGATCAGGGTAACACCAAGGTCGGCCACATAGCCGCATTCCTCGTCGATCACGGCGTCGGGCAGGCGGAACTTGGGGATCTGGCTGCGCATCATCCCGCCCGGCTGGGCGAGGTTGTCGAACACGGTCACGTCGTAGCCGGCGAGCGCCAGGTCGCGCGCGGCGGCGAGCGAGGCCGGACCCGCGCCAACGCAAGCGACCCGTTTGCCCTTCTTCAGCAACGGGGCCTTGGGCAGCCGGGTGGAGATGTCGCCCTTTAGGTCGGCAGCCACCCGCTTCATCCGGCAGATCGCGACCGGCTCCTCGTCAACCCGGCCGCGGCGGCAGGCCGGTTCGCATGGGCGATCGCAGACCCTGCCAAGGATGCCGGGAAACACGTTCGACCACCAGTTGATCTCGTAGGAGTCGGCATAGCGTCCGGCTGCGATGAGGCGCAGGTATTCGGGAACGGGAGTATGCGCCGGACACGCCCACTGGCAATCGACCACCTGGTGGAAGTGGTCAGCCTGACCGGGAACCGTTACTGCCATGATCGACTCAATACTCTCTGCTGATTGATCCCGTGCGCGGGACAGCCGCTCCGAAACGGTGCGTCACGAGGTCGGCGCCGCTGGAATCAGGTCTCACCCAAGTGCCGAAAGAGGTAGACAAACGGTGGCGGCATGTCCTCCGCGGCCGGTTGCATTATCTCCCAGGAATTCTTTTTCACCTGCTCTCGCATACGTATTCGATAATGCATGTCAAGTCGCCAACACCCCTCTATCGAACGATCGGTGGGTAATTCGTCGATTTGTCACCGGTTGCGCGTAACGGCATCGGATCACAGCGCCGAAACGAACCCGGCAATCACGTCGAGCGCATGTCCGCTCTCGCGTCGACCGGGTTCGAGCACCGGCCAGTCGTGGGGGAGTCCGGGCAACATCAGCAGGGTGAGCGGCCGCTCTGCCGCATAGAGCCGCTGGGCCAGGTGCATGGCATCGTCGGCCAGCACCTCGGACGTGGATGCCAGCAGGCAAACCGGCGGCAAGGTATCGAAATCAGCCATCAACGGCGAGACCAGCGGATCCTCGGCAGCCCAGCCCTGTCGGTATTCATCCGCCCCAGTGGTAGCCGCCTGAAGGGAAAACAGCAGGTCGGTCGCGGCGCAGCGATGATAGCTGTCGGCGATGAGGCGAAGGTCGGCCCATGGCGAAAGCAGCACCAGCCCGGCCAGCACCTCCGTATCCTCGAGCAGCGCCGCCACGGCAAGCGCCAGGCCGCCTCCGGCCGAATCCCCGGAGAGCAGGAGCTTGCGGCCGCCAAGGGTCTCCATGATAGCGGCAAGCACCGCCAGAACATCGTGATGGGCCGCCGGGAACGGGCATTCGGGAGCAAGCGCATATTCCGGCACGACCACCGACGCGCCGCAACGCCCGCTCAGTCTCATGGCAAAGCTTGTCCACCCCACGGCGCTGCCCATGCGGTATCCGCCGCCATGAAGGTGGACGATCACCGGACCGTCGCCCGCTGCCTCCACCACGACGCAGTTGACGCCGCCAATCGAATGCATCGCCGGCACCGGGGAGGCAGACAGCAGCGCCGGGCTGGCCGCGCGGCGCTCGGTCAAGGCCGCGTCGGCGGGACGTCCGGCCCGCAGCGGCGGCAGCGGCTGGCGCAGTCTGAGCACTGTCATGGCAAGCTCCTCGATCGGTCAGGGACCACACGAATTTACGCACAAAGGCCCGCCATGGCGCAGCGCCAGCGCCGAAATCAGAAACCTTGCGCATTTCCCTCCGCCGCGGCTAGTCTGACGCACAATTGCCTCCCTGCGCAACAGGGTTGAGCCAGTTGGGAGTTCGGGACACCGGCCATGGCCACGCCCAAGAACTATTCGAAATCGGCCAGCCGTGCGCTCGACATCGTCGAATTGCTGGCCGACTGCGACCTGCCCCTTCGGGCCGCCGAGATTGCCGCCCGTCTCGATCTTTCCCGTTCGAGTACCGACCAGTTGCTGAAGACCATGCTCGCCAACGGATCGCTTCTGCTCGATCCCTGGAACATGACCTACTCGCCCTCCCCCCGCATCGCGCGGATCGGCCTCAAGCTGGCCGACCGTGTCGCGGAGGTCGATCGCTACCAGGCCGTGCTCGACGAAATCCATGCGCGCAGCGGTCAGGTCGTCACTCTGACCGTCCAGAATGACTGCCACATGCAGGTCCTCGCCTATGCGGGCAATTTCGGACATGCGCTCCATGTCGGGATGCAGGTGCCGATATTCGGCTCGACGATCGGCTCTGCCGCCCTCAGCGGCAAGTCACCGCGGACTATCGGCAAGCTCGTGAAGCGGGCACGCCGGCAGCACCTGATCGGCAACGAAGGCGATTGGACCGGCTCATTTCTCGACCGGATTTCCGCGATCCGCCTGAAAGGCTATGCCTGTCGTCCTCTGCAGGCCTACGACGATCGCGTCGGGAAAACGCGCGACATGTGGACGATCGGCCTCAGGGCCAATCAGGACACCGATCGCGATAGTCCGGTGGTAGGCCTGATGGGCCCCCTCGCCAGCGTTCGTGGCGGCGAACAAAACCTCGTCAACCTGATCCGACGGACCCTGCGCCAGACCCTGGCGGCCTGATTTTCCGTCAATCCATATTTCGGCGGGCCTGGCCCCAATTTTCTGGATCACATGCATCTCACCGTGGTGCGAAGGTGCCGGGCAGTGCCGTGGCCTCCGCGGAGGGCAGGCGATTCGCCTGGATCTCGGGAGAATGGGATGTCAGTCAATCCGATCGAGGCTTTTTCGCTGGCCGGGCGCAGAGCGGTCCTGGTCGGCGCCGGCAGCGGCATCGGGCGCGAAGCGGCGAGGACCTTCGCCGCCGCGGGCGCCTATGTCACGATCGCCGATTGCAACGCCGCCGGCCTCGATGAAACGGCCGACCTCATCCGCTCCGAGGCAGGCTCGGTCGACAGCCTGGTGCTCGACGTGCGCAACCGCGACGAGGTCGAGGCTCTCGCCCGGCGCGCGGCGGCGGGTGGCCGGATCGATGTCTGGGGCAACCTCGCCGGGGTGATTTCGCTCGGCCAGGTGACGGAGATGGACCCGGTCGAGCTCGACCGGATCATCGATGTCAATCTCAAGGGCACCTACTGGGGCTGCGCCGCGGCCGCGCGGATCATGGTTCCGCAGGGCAAGGGGTCGATCATCAACATTTCCTCTGCCGGCGCCGATGCCGCGCACGAGGGACTGTCAGTCTATTCGCTGACCAAGGCCGCGGTAAACATGCTCACTCGAACGCTGGCGACGGAGGTCGCGGGACACGGCGTCCGGGTCAACGCCATCGCCCCCGGCTTCATCGACACCCCGATGATTGATTACCGCTATCGCAAGTCCGATGGCTCCCTCGACCAGGAGGTCAAGCAGTCCCTGTTCGAGCAGCGCCGGCTCAACACGCCGCTCAAGGTCGTTGGCCAGCCGCGCGATATTGCGCTGGCGATGGTCTACCTCGCCTCGGACGCCTCCAGCTTCATGACCGGCCAGGTGATCCGCCCCAACGGCGGCATCGTCATGCCCTGATCCTTTTCGCCCCCGTGCCGACGCCAAGCGCAATTCCTGAAACCATATTCATGCGGAAGACCCGCACAAATCGATGGAGAGAGTAAGATGGAACTAGGCCTGCTCTATGAATTCAACGTCCCGCGGCCCTGGGCGGGCGAGCACCCTTGGGGCCAGCGCACCGCCGAGCGCCAGGTTTACCGCGACTG
>DASTGC010000146.1:0-2957 GCA_035719485.1 Novosphingobium sp. | reverse complement strand
TCACCCCCATGCTCGGTCAGGGCAATTTCTCCAGCGAGGTCCAGGTCGAGCTCGACATGGACCAGGTGACGAGCGCGCGCGAGAGCTACGACAAACAGGGCGTGCTCAGGAGCGAAACCCAGGCCCAGTCGCAGACGAGCGGGCCCGGGGGCGCCGGAGCCGGGGTGCCCGGCGTTACCGCCAATACCCCGCCGCCCGCGCCCACCGCCTCGCCGGGACCGCCGCAGGGTTCGGCCCCCGCCGCTGCCACGGCGCAGGGCGGGCAGAACAATGGCGAATCCAGCGCCACGCGGACCTATGAACTCGGCCGCGAGGTGGCCGTTTCCAACGGTACTCCCGGTAAGATCAAGCGCCTGACCGTGGCCGTCGCGCTCAGTTCGGGCGCGCTCAAGAAGACCCGGCCGCAGGACATCGAGCAATTGAAGCAGCTGATCGGCGCGGCCGTGGGCGTCGATCCCGCGCGCGGCGACCAGGTTGCCGTGGTGCTACGCGCCTTCGAGGCGCCGCCGGTCGACAGCCTGCCCCTGTGGGAGCAGCCGTGGTTCCAGACCTACGTGCGCTATGGCGTGGCGCTGCTGGGCGTGCTGCTGGTGCTCTTGCTGGGCGTGCGGCCGCTGATCAAGGCGCTCAAGCGCGGACCCGCGAGCGCGGACGATTTCGAGGAAGGTGCTGTCGACGAGGAGACGGGTGAACCGGTGGCCCGGCCGCGCCAGGCGCTGAAGGCCCCGGTCGATCCGGCCGAGCTTGGCCAGCAGCTCGGTCTCGCCCAGCGCATCGCCGCCGAGAGGCCGGACGATGCCGTGCTCGCGCTGCGCGAGATGCTCAACCACACGCCGCAGGAAGCCGCCGCATGAACGCTGTAGCCACCCTCGATCCCGCGCGCCTGAGCGAGGCCGACCGCGCCGCGGTCATGGTCATGCTGCTCGAGGAGGACCAGGCCGCCCAGATCCTTGCCCGGCTCGAGCCCGCTGAACTGCGCCTGCTGGGCGAGAAGATGTGCGCGCTGGGCGAGATCGGCCCGGACGTGATCGCCCATGCCATCGCCGGCTTCGTCGAGAAGACCGAGCGGCTGGGTCTGAAGGCGCATGATCGACTTGGCCAGGTCCGCTCGCTGATGGAGCGCGCGGTTGGCGGGGTGAAGGCCGGCAACCTGATGCAGCGCATCCTCCCTCCCGACCACCGGCCGCCGAGCCCGCTGGAACTGGCGAAATGGCTCAACCCCGAGGCGCTGATCCCGCTGGTCCGGGACGAACACCCACAGGCGATCGCCGTGCTGCTGGTACAGCTCGATCCCGAGGTTGCCGCCGAGGTGCTCCACGGCCTGCCCAACGAGGTCCAGCCGCAGGTGGTCCACCGCATCGCCACGCTGGGACCGGTCGCCCCCGAGGCCCTGGCAATGCTTGAAGACCTGCTCGCCAGCCGCATCCGCGAATGCCACGGCGCGGCGCCGCTCACCATGGGCGGCCCGCGCGAGGCGGCCGAAATCATCAACGGCGCCGGAAAGGTGATCGAGAAGCGGGTGATCCCCGAGATAGTCAAGCTCGACAAGGCACTCGCCAAGGAAATCGAGGCCGAGATGTTCAAGTTCGAGCATCTCTTCGCGCTCGACGCCCAGGCCATGGGCGCCCTGCTCCGCGAGGTGGAGAGCGACACGCTCATCGACGCGCTCAAGGGCATCGAGGACGACCAGCGCCAGGTCTTCTTCAAGGCCATGTCTAGCCGCGCCGCCGACGGCATAAAGGACGAGATCGCCGCGCGCGGCCGACTCAAGATGGCCGATGTGATCTCGGCCCAGAAGGCCATCGTCGCCGTCGCCCGCCGGCTCGGCGCGGAGGGCACGATCGTGTTCGGCTCGGGCGACGACGATTATGTCTAGCCTCGCCGCGCTTACGGCCGGCGCCTCGGGAACCCTAGGCTTCCGCACCGACCAGCGCTTTGCCCTTCCTGTCCGCACCGACGCACTGATTGAGCCGGAGCCGATCCCGGCCGAGGACCCGGTGGCGATCGCCTGGGCCGAGGGTTACGCCAAGGGCCTGGAGGATGCGCGCGCCGATGCCGCGGAAATCGCTGCGGTCGAGGCAGAGGCCCGCGCGGCACTCGACCTGTCGTTCACGCGCCTCGATGCCGAGCTTGCCGAAACGCTGCGACAGCGCCTGCAGGACACGGTGCTGGCCCTGTGCGAACAGACGCTGGTGCCCTATGCGCTCGACCCCGCCGCCCTGGCTTCCCGGGTCGAGCGGGCCGTCGCCATGTTTGCCCGCGCCGAGGACGAGCGGATCATCCGCCTGCATCCCGCAGACGTGCCGCTGATCGCCGAGCGCCTCGCCGCCGACTGGACCGTGATCCCCGATGCCGCGCTCGAACGCGGCGCGCTGCGGGTGGAGAGCCAGTCCGGCGGGGTCGAGGATGGCCCGGCTCAATGGCGCCGCGCGCTGACCGAGGCGTTTCACGCATGCTGAACCTGCCATGTTGAATCTGTTCGACCCGCTGCTCGACGAACTTGCCGCAGCCCAGCCGGACTTCACCCCCCACCGCTATGGGCTCGTTTCCGCCTGCGATGGCGGGCTGATCGAGGTTTCCGGCCTGTCGGTCCCGGTCGGCGCGCTGTGCCGCGTCGCGCATGGCCCGCGCAACGAATTCGGCGGCGAGCCGCTGGCCGAGGTCATCGGCTTCCGCAATGGCCGCACGCTGATGATGCTGCTGGGCGACACGGTCATGCTCCGGCCCGGATCGCGGGTGCGCCCCGAAGGGCGACCGGGCATGCTGCCGGTCGGCGATGCATTCCTCGGCCGCGCGGTCGATGGCGAGGGACACCCGATCGACGGGCTCGGTCCGCTCCACTGGCGCGACGAATGGCCCGCAGGCGGCATCCGTACGGGCGCCCTCGACCGCTCCCCGGTCCGCGAGCCGTTCGATACCGGCGTGCGTGCGCTCAATGCGCTCACCACCTTCGGCGT
>DASTGC010000145.1:0-2592 GCA_035719485.1 Novosphingobium sp. | reverse complement strand
GACATCCCCGCATGATGGAACATAATAAGAACATTATCGGGTGATTCGCAGATGCCAGCTCCTTCCATCCCTGGGGAAAGCCCCCGCGAGCCCCGGCCGGTTGCGCTTCCCGGCCTGGCGCCCGGGCGGTTGCACGAAGTTCACGCCGCCGTGGAGGACCGCGCGGCTGCCCTGGCCTTCGCCCTTACTTGCGCCCTCACCCAGACTCCTGCGCACCGGGCCCCGCTGTTCCTGATCCGCCCCCGGGGCGGCGGCAGGGGGCGGGCACGGCTGCTGGGCGAAGGACTGGCGGGGCTGGGGATCGATCCTGCCCGGCTGGTGCTGGTCGAAACCGCGGAGGAGGCCGCCCTGCTGCGCGCCGGGCTCGACGCCGCGCGCTGCCCGGCGCTGGCGGGCGTGGTGATCGAGAGCGAGGGCCGCCTCGCCGCCTATGACCTTACCGCCAGCCGCCGCCTCGCCCTGGCGGCGGAGCGGTCGGGCAGCCGCATCGTCATGGTCCGCATCGCCGCGCAGCCCCGGCCCAGCGCCGCCTTCACCCGCTGGACGATTGCCAGCGCCCCCTCCGCCCCGCTGCCCGGGGCCGCTCCGGGCCGATCGATGCTGCTTGTCCGGCTCGATCGCCGCCGCGGCTGGGCCGGGGGGCAGACGCGCTGGCACCTTGAATGGGACAGCACCAATGGTTTCTTCCGCCCCCTCCCCGCCCCTATCGAAGCCGCCCCCGCGCTCCCGCCCCCGCTTCCTGGCGCTGTGGTTTCCCTGGCTGGCCTGCGAAGCGGCCCGGCAAGCCGCGCGGCCTGACGGGCCCGACGGCGCCGCGCCGTTTGCCCTCGTCGCCCGCAGCGGCAGCGCCCTGCGCCTCGCCGCGACCGATCCGCAGGCCCAGGCGCTCGGCCTCGCCACCGGCATGACCCTGGCCGACGCCCGCGCCCGCTGCCCCGAGCTTGCCACCGCGCCCGACGAGCCGGCCCGTACCGCCGCCGCGCTGGAGCAGGTCCTCGCCCGTCTTGGCCGTTTCAGCCCGGTGGTCGCCGCCGATCCGCCCGACGGGGCCCTGCTCGACGTGACCGGCTGCGCCCACCTGTTTGGCGGCGAGGCCGCCCTGCTCGGCGCGGTCCGAACCGAACTGGCCCGGGCCGGCCACACCCTGCGCGCCGCCTTTGCCGCCAATGCCGCCGCCGCCCGGGCGCTGGCTCGTCATGGCGCCCGCCACGGCGGCAGCGAGGTCCGCGCGCTCCCGGTCGCCGCGCTCGAACTCCCCGCCGATACGCTCGTCGCCCTGCGGCGGGCGGGCCTTGCCACCCTTGGCGATCTCGCCGCCCGCCCCTCGCCGACGCTGGCCGCGCGCTTCGGCGAGGTGCTGGTCCTGCGCCTGCGCCAGCTGCTCGGCGAGGTCGCCAGCCCGCTCGTCCCGCGCGGCCACGTCGCCCCGCTGCGGGCGGAGGAGCGCTTCCCCGAACCCGTGGCGCGGACCGACGACGTGCTCGACGTCGCCGAAGACCTGCTCCAGCGGCTGGGCCGGGAGATGGAGAAACGCCGCCTCGGCGGCCGCCGCTTCATCATCACCCTGTGCCGGGCGGATGGCGCGCGGCGGCGGCTGGCGGTCGAGACCGGCCGCCCGACCCGCGACCCCGCCCCGGTCATGCGCCTGTTGCGCGAGCGGATCGAGGGCCTGGCCGATCCGATCGACCCCGGCTTCGGGTTCGACAGCGTGGCCCTCGCGATCACCCGCAGCGAGCCCCTGGCCGCCCGTCAGATCGGCCTCGACAAGGGCGAGGAAACGGTGGAGGACAGCATCGCCGCGCTGGTCGACCGCCTCGCCGTGCGCCTCGGGCCCAAAGCGGTTTATCGCCTCGTCCCCGCCAACCGCCACTTGCCCGAGGTCGCGCAAGCGACCCTTCCGCTGAACGAAGGCCTCCCCCGCAAGACTCCAACCTTCGCCGCCCGGCTTGGCGAGACCCCGCCCCGCCCGCTCTGCCTGTTCGACCCGCCCCAGCCGATCGAGGTCATCGCCGGCGTGCCCGACGGCCCGCCGCTGCGCTTCCGCTGGCGCGGCCACCTCTTCGCCGTGTGCCTCGCCGAAGGGCCGGAGCGGATCGCCGCGGAATGGTGGCGGCACGAGGGCGCCCATTCGGGATACGCGCCCATAAACGCCGAGAGCGGCGCGCTGACCCGCGACTATTACCGGGTGGAAGACAGCGCAGGCCGCCGCTGGTGGCTGTTCCGTCACGGGCTCCACGCCGAAAAGCCCCACCCCCACTGGTACCTCCACGGCCAGTTTCCATGAATGAGCCGCCGTTCTTCGCCGAACCCGTCGCCGCCAGCAATTTCAGCTTCCTTGCCGGGGCGAGCCATGCGCAGGAGATGGTCGGCCGCGCCCATGCGCTGGGCATGGCGGGGCTGGGCCTGGCGGACCGCAACACGGTGGCCGGCGTGGTCCGCGCCCACAAGGCCTGGCGGGACATCGGCGGCGCGCAATCCGGCTTCCGCCTGATCGTCGGCGCGAGGCTCGCCTTTGCCGACGGCACGCCGGACCTCGTCGCCTATCCCCGCACCCGCCACGGCTGGGGCCGCCTCACCCGCCTGCTCACCCTC
>DASTGC010000144.1:0-7284 GCA_035719485.1 Novosphingobium sp. | reverse complement strand
AGAGCAGCAGGGCAGCCGGAATGGCGAGGAGACCGGTCATGCGGCGCTGGTTCCTGCCGGGCCGCTGGTCTCGCTCATCGCCGTCCTTCCGTGCGGAGTTGCCGGAAGGGCCCTCCTGTCAGAACTGCGTCTAGCGACAGTCGCCTGTATGTCGCAAGCAAAGAGCTTGGTTAAGGCGCTGTTTGCGACACCCGGCCAGACCTTGCGCGGTTTGGATCAGAGCGCAGAAACCCCAAGGAAGCCGGGGATCGGGCCGTTCCATTCGCCGGGCGCGCTGGGCGGCTCGGCCGGTTCGAAGTGGCGCGGGCGGTGCTCTTCAGCGGACCCATGATTGCGGGGGCGCTCATCACGGGCACGTTCCTCGCGGCGGGGATGATCTTCCCGGGGGGGACGTTCTTCGCGGGACCGGCGGGCCCGGGCGGGCCGCTCCTCGCCCTCGTCGCGGCTGCGGCTGGAGCGGCGAGGCGATGCTTCTTCGGCATCGCCCTGCCCGGCTACGGCCTCGGGGGCGTAGGTGAAGGAGGGAATCGAGGAGCCGGTCAGCTTTTCGACATTGGCGATTGCCTCGGCATCGTCGGGGGTAACGAAGGTGAACGCACGACCCTTGGCCCCGGCTCGGCCGGTACGGCCGACGCGGTGGACATAGTCATCCGGGTGCCAGGGCGTGTCGAAGTTGAAGACGTGGCTGACGCCCTTGATGTCGAGTCCGCGGGCCGCGACGTCCGAGGCGACGAGAATGTTGATGTCGCCCGCCTTGAACCGGTCGAGTTCGGCGATGCGCGAGGACTGATCCATATCGCCGTGGATCTCGCCCGCCGCGAAGCCATGGCTCTTCAGGCTCTTGGCCAGTTCCCGAACGGTGGTCTTGCGGTTGCAGAAGATGATCGCGGTGTTGACGTTGTCGCCCTTGAGCAGCTGGCGCAGGAGTTCGCGCTTGTGGCGCGTGCCGACGTTGACCTTGTGCTGGGCGATGTTGGCGTTGTTGGAGGCGGGCCGGGCCACCTCGATGTATTTGGGGTTGGTCAGGAAGCGATCGGCCAGCTTCTTGATCGGCGGCGGCATGGTCGCCGAGAAGAGCAGGGTCTGGCGGCTGCTGGGGAGCTTGGCGCAGATCGTCTCGATATCGGGGATGAAGCCCATGTCGAGCATGCGGTCGGCCTCGTCGATGACGAGGAGGTCGCAGCCGGTGAGGAGTATCTTGCCGCGCTCGAACAGGTCCATCAGGCGGCCGGGCGTGGCAATCAGCACATCGACGCCTTCCTGCAGCGCCTTGATCTGATCACCCATCTGCACGCCGCCGATGAGCAGCGCCATCTTGAGATCGTGGTTCTTGCCGTACTTCTCGAAGTTCTCGGCCACCTGCGCAGCGAGTTCGCGCGTGGGTTCGAGGATCAGCGAGCGCGGCATCAGCGCGCGGCGGCGGCCGTGGGCGAGGATGTCGATCATCGGCAGGACGAAGGAAGCGGTCTTGCCGGTGCCGGTCTGGGCGATGCCGATGATGTCCTTCATCATCAGCACGGGCGGGATCGCCTGGGCCTGGATCGCGGTAGGCTCGGTGTAGCCGGAAGTTTCCACGGCTTTGAGCAATTCGGGAGAGAGGCCGAGGTCGGCGAAGGTCATAGGGTTCCAGTGGTCCGGGCAGGCGGGGAAGTGCCGGATCTCTGACCCGCGGCTTCCCGCGAGGACGGCCGTCCGGCCGGCTTCACCGGCAGCCGGGATCGATATCCGATGGCCGCGGTGAAACTGACGGCCCCTAGGCGCACATTCGCCCGCAAGTCAAGAAATTCGCCCCGCAGGGCCGGCATGCGCCGCTATTCGTCGGGATCGTCGACCACGATCATCTGGCTGAGCTTGCCCATGCCGCAGTTCGCCCCGGTGCGAGCGAGCAGTTTGTCGCGGCCGGCGCAGAGCATGCCGTCGCCGGTCCGTTCGACCAGGAAGCCCGAATAATAGTCGCGCGCGCGGCAGCCCTTTTCCAGTGTAGCGCTGAGGATGCGCTGGTCGCGCAGGAACAGGAGCAGGCGGCTGCCATCGGGCTGGACCCCGGCGATCGCGTTGACCGGGAGGCATTGGGCGGTCCGCCGCTCGACCAGGCGCGGGGGACGGGCCTCGCTCGGAAACGGAGAAAACAGGCCGTGGCGAGGATCGACGGCCGGGCCGCGGACGATCCCGGGAGCCACCCGGATGATCACTCGCTGCTCGATCCGCACCTGCTGTGCCGGCTCTGCCTCGCGCATGGCGCGGGCGGCATCCTCGAACGAGCGCCAGGGGCCGGGTTCATCCCGCTCCGCCTCGTCAACCGGCGCCCCGGCCGGGGTAAGCTCGGCGTGTTCGGCCATGTCGGCGGGAACCGGGAACTCGACGCCGGCGTCAGTGCTGCCCGACAGCGCCACCGGGAGCACGGCAAGCACCGGTGCAATCAGGCCGGCAAGCGGATTCATCGGCGGTCAGGGTCTCCGACAAGGATGCGCAGGGCTTCAACAGCGCACCGGAAATCACATGTCATCCGCTTTACCCGAGCCGGTTGAACAGTCGCTTAACTCCACACCCTAGCGGGGAGCCGCCAAATGCCAAGCCTGCACCCCGACCGACGGACGACTGGACGAAGCGCGACTGGCCGCTCCAGCCCGGGTATGGCATAGCGCGCGCATGACCAGGGTCTGCTCACCTGCCGAATTCCTGTCCGCGGCCCAGGCACTGCTGGGCCCCCGCGGCCTTGTCACCGATCCCGACCTGCTGGCGCCATGGCTGACCGATTGGCGCGGACGCTTCACCGGACGTGCGCTCGCCCTCGCCTCGCCCGCTTCCACGGCGGATGTCGCCGCGGTGGTGCGGCTGTGCGGCGAGCATGGGGTGCCGATCGTGCCCCAGGGCGGCAATTCGGGCATGTCCGGCGGGGCGACGCCGGATGCGGCGGGCGGCTCGCTGCTGCTCTCGCTGCGACGGATGGACAAGGTGCGCCGGTACGACGCCGAATCGCGGCGGATCACCTGCGAGGCGGGCATGATCCTCGAAAACCTCCATCACGCCGCCGAGGCCGAGGGCCTGCGCTTCCCGCTGACGCTGGGCGGCAAGGGCTCGGCCACGGTGGGCGGGCTGATCTCGACCAATGCCGGAGGAACCCAGGTGCTGCGCCATGGCTCGATGCGGGCGCAGGTGCTGGGGATCGAGGCGGTGCTGGCCGACGGCAGCGTCTATGACGCGCTGATCCCGCTCAAGAAGGACAACCGCGGCTTCGATCTCAAGCAGTTGCTGATTGGCTCGGAAGGGACGCTGGGGATTGTCACCGCCGCGACGCTGGCGCTGGTGCCGGCCGTGGCCGAGCGAGTCGTGGCATGGTGCGCGGTGCCCTCGCTGCAGGTTGCGCGCAAGCTCCTGCTTCATTGCGACGCCGCGCTGGGAACGGCGCTCGAAGGCTTCGAGGTGATGCCCCGGGCAAGCGTTGAAGCCGTGCTGGACTACCTGCCGACCGCGCGCGCGCCGCTGCCGGGCGAGCACGCGTGGCACGTGCTGATCGAGGCTGTTGCCGACAAGACGGGGGCCGCTGTCCTGCGCGAGCAGGTGGAAGCGGCGATCGCCGGAGCCTTCGCGGCCGGGCTGGTCGAGGACGCGGTATTTTCGGCCAACGAGGCCCAGGCCGAGGCGTTCTGGACAATCCGCGATTCGGTCGCCCCGGCAGAGCGGGCCAAGGGTCCCGCCATGCAGCACGACATCTCGGTGCCGGTGGAACTGATGCCCGATTTCGTCGATCATGCCTCGGCACGGGTGGAGGAGGCTTTCCCCGGCGTGGAGGCGATCGCCTTCGGACACATGGGCGACGGCAACGTCCACTTCCACGCGATCGCCCCGGCAGGATCGGACTACGTTTCCTGGCAGGAGACGACCGGCAAGGAAATCTCGTCGCTGGTCAATGACATGGTCACCGAATGGGGCGGTTCGATCTCGGCGGAACACGGCATCGGCCAGCTCAAGGTGGCCGAGCTGGAACGGCTGGGCGATCCGGTGGCGCTCGCCCTGCTGCGCCAGGTGAAACAGGCGCTCGATCCGCGCGGGCTGCTCAATCCGGGCAAGGTGGTGCGCCCCGCCGCCAGCGCCGGCTGATCCGGCGGGCCCTCGCCAGCCGCGCCCTTGCGCCGTTTGCGCCCAGCGCCTAAAGCCAGCGCCCTTGCCCGGGCGCGAGCCATTTGCGACCGGGCCAGCCCCATTTCGGCCCGCCCCTGCGCGCCCAACCGGAGAGACAGCAATGGCCAGCGCGCCGCAAGCCAACCTGCCCCTGTTCTACCAGGACCTCATGCCGCTCAACAGCCGGGACCACGCGACCTGGCGCAGCCGGACGACCGACCGGGCGCCCTGGCTCGCGCAGTTCCACGCCGTGCCGCTGACGGTCGAGGAATTCCCGGCGGCCGCGCGCAGCTATCCGATCATCTTTTCCTCGGGGGACAACCCGGTGCCGCTGGCGCTGATGGGGCTCAACGAGGGCGTTAACGTCTTCGTCGACGGCGAGGGACAGGTGACCGAGAACATCTATATCCCGGCCTATGTCCGCCGCTATCCGTTCCTCCTCGCCAAGCTGACGCCGGATACCGACGAGCTTTCGCTGTGCTTCGACCCGACAACCGACCTTGTCGGCGAATTCGACGAAGGCAACGTGCTGTTCGAGGGCGACCAGCCGAGCGAGAACACCAAGGCGCTGCTCGGCTTCTGCGAACAGTTCGAGCAGGCCGGGATGAAGACCCAGGCCTTCGTCGAGGAACTGGCCAAGCACAAGCTGCTGATGGACGGCGAAGTTGCGATCCAGCAGGAGGGCATCGAGCAGCCCTTCGTCTATCGCGGCTTCCAGATGATCAACCAGGATGCCCTGCGCGAAGTGCGCGGCGACGTGCTGCGCGGCTGGAACCAGAGCGGCCTGCTGCCGCTGATCTACGCCCACCTGTTCTCGCTTGAACTGATCCGCGAGATCTTCGGCCGCCAGGTCCAGCAGGGCAAGGGCCCGGAAGTGGTGCCGGCAGCCTGAGGCGGGGCAGCCGTCCGCCGGAACGGGCGATCCAGATGATCGGCCGCGCCGGCAGGATGCCACCGCCGATCATGCCGATTTGCCCGCCATTGCGGTTGAAATTTTTAACACTCTGCCCTATGTAGGGGCAGCTCGATTGGTGCTTCCCTCATGGCCCAGTCGAGCTGGTGCACTAGTTGCACCTCCTCCCTGAACCTTGGCCACCTCGTGCCGCGTGCACGAGGTGGTTTTTTATTGGCCATCCGGCAATCGGCGGTAGTACAGGCGCGAGCCCCGAAAACCGGCGCTATTCCGCGGCTTCGGCCCATGTACCGGCCTGGTCGCCACCCATCGCGGCGCGGCCCATGGCAGCCACTTCCCCAGCCAGCGCGCGGACCAGACCGGCCAGGTGATCCACCATCGCGGCAAAGCCCGGGCCCGGCTCCAGCAGCCGCGAATCGAGGTAGCGGGAGCGGTCGATCTCAAGCTGGAAGCCGTGGAGTCCGCGACGCGGGTGGGTGTGGCGATCGAGCGCATAGCCGCCCGCATAGGGCCGGTTGTGCGCAGCCAGCCGGCCGCCCTGCCCGAACCAGGCAAAGGCGAGTGCCGTCAGGGTTCCGGCGCAGCTGGCGCCGAACCGGTCTCCCACCACGAATTCGGGGGCCTCGCCGCGCCCGCTGACCGGCGGCATCGAGTGGAGATCGAGCAGCAGAGCCGCGCCCCAACGCCGCCGCAAGCGGGCAAGCTGACGCGCCAGTTCGGCGTGATAGGGCGCGTGGATCGCGGCCAGCCGGGAATCGAGCTCGGCCCGGCAGTGAGGCCGCTTCCAAAGTTCGCCGATGCCGGGCAGGCGCCGCGGAATGATGCCGAGCCCGCCGGCAGCCCGTCCGCCCGGGCGCGGGGTCGAGCGTTCGGCCTCGCCGGCCTCGCGGCTGAACATCGACCAGTCCACATCATCGGCGGCCCGGTTCAGATCGATCATCGCACGGGGCGCCTGGGCAACCAGCAGGGCGGCACCGGTCCGCTCGGCAATGGCTTCGCCGAGACGGTCGACCATCCGGTCCTCCAGCCGCAGGGCGGCATGAGCCGGGTTGCGCAGGCGCTCACCGACGTCGGGGGGATAGGCGCGGCCCGCATGGGGGACGGCGATCAGAATCGGAATCGCCGAAGGCTCGCGGGCGGCGAGGACCCAGGCGGGCGACGCGGGGAGTCCCGGAATCTCGCCACCACTGAAAATCGACCCAAGTGGTCCCTTCATGGAAAACGAATCCCCGTCGGTCGGCGGCGGCTGCATCCTGCTAGGCTGGACCGTCGCATGGCGCATGTCAAAGTCTGTCGGAAGGACGATTTCTTAAGACCTTGCGATCTAACAGAGTCGCCTCGCCGGCCTTGTGCCGACCATAACGTACATCTCCGGAACTGGCTCCCGATGATCCGCATTCTCCTTGCCGAAGACGAAGACGCCATGCGGACCTACCTGGCGCGCGCGCTGGACAACGCAGGCTATTCGGTAACGGCAGTGGATCGCGGGACGGCCGCCCTGCCCCTGCTCCAGGCCGAGCACTTCGACCTGCTGCTGTCCGACATCGTAATGCCGGAAATGGACGGCATCGAGCTGGCCCAGCATTGTGCCGAGGTCAGCCCGGCGACCAAGGTGATGTTCATCACCGGCTTTGCGGCCGTTACCCTCAAGGCCAGCCGGGAAGCGCCGCAGGCAAAGGTCCTGTCGAAGCCGTTTCACCTCAAGGACCTCGTCATGGAGGTGGACCGGATCTTCAGCGCACCTGCCGGCGTGCAGATCTGACCTGCCGCCTCGGCCGGGCCCAAGGTTTGACTTGATTTGACCAGACCTGCCCGTTAAAGGCGCCCTCCTGCCCGGCCCGTGCCGGGCTGCTCGAATGGATCGGGCGTATAGCTCAGTGGTAGAGCACTGTGTTGACATCGCAGGGGTCGGAAGTTCAATCCTTCCTACGCCCACCATTCAAAAAGCCCCGGAAGGCCTAGCCTTTCCGGGGCTTTTTGCTAGTCCGATGAACGGCGTTCAACGGGCATGGCGCCGCCGGCGCCGCTCGGGTCGGGACGGTTGCGGCGGTCCCGTGCGTGACACAGACGCAAGCGGGGGGGCCGAAGTTGCCCGTCGAGACGGCGCCGGCACGCGCTGGTGGTCAGTTGTTGGTCATCATGCGCATCGTATCACCTCATCGGTTGAGGGGATCACGACGCCGGGCGTCGTCGCCTGAGCATCGCGCGCTTTAGCGGTTGGTAACGCGGAGCAAGCTGCATCCCGATCA
>DASTGC010000143.1:0-6796 GCA_035719485.1 Novosphingobium sp. | reverse complement strand
TCGCCGCGCCCGGGCAGCATGTAGCGCTTGGCGATGGTCCATTCGAACGGGGAGAGGATCACTGGGGCCCTTCTGGATGGGTCTCGGTTTGTGCGACAACGCGCGACGGGGTTTATCGGGTGCGCGACGAAATGCAAATGTGGTCTGCGCCTGCCACTACCCTTGCCTTTCGCGCCGGTAACCGCCAAATGCGCCGCAACCGGGCTGTAACAATGGCCCACCGGCGCCGGACCCGAATCATGAACCTCACCAATCCTTTCTGCGACGCGGACGGCGACAAGCTGCGCGAGGAGTGCGGCATATTCGGCGTCATCGGCGCGCGCGAGTCCGCCCCGATGACGGCGCTTGGCCTGCACGCCCTCCAGCATCGTGGGCAAGAGGCGGTGGGCATCACCAGCTTCGACGGGCAGGAGTTCTATTCGCGCCGCGGCACCGGCCACGTCGCCGCCAATTTCTCGAGCGCCGAGGCCCTGGCCGAGTTGCCCGGGATCATGGCTGCGGGCCACGTGCGCTATTCGACTACCGGAGGTTCGGGACTGCGCAACGTGCAGCCACTGTTCGCCGACCTTGCGTCCGGCGGCTTTGCGATCGCCCACAACGGAAACATTTCGAACGCGATGCACCTCAAGCACGACCTCGTGCAGAAAGGCGCGATCTTCCAGTCCACCAGCGACACGGAAGTGATCATCCACCTCGTCGCCACCAGCCGCTACCCGACCCTGCTAGACCGCTTCATCGATGCCTTGCGCATGGTGGAAGGTGCCTATTCGCTGATCTGCATGACTCCGGCCGGAATGATCGCCTGCCGCGATCCACTTGGCATCCGCCCGCTGGTGATGGGCAAGCTCGGCGATGCCGCGATCTTCGCCAGCGAAACCGTGGCACTCGACGTGATCGGTGCGGAATTCGTTCGCGAGGTCCAGCCGGGCGAGATGATCGAAGTCGCCCTTGATGGCACGTTGCGCAGCCACCGACCGTTCGGCGATCCTCCGGCCCGGCCCTGCATCTTCGAGCATGTGTACTTCAGCCGGCCCGATTCGCTGATGGGCGGCAGGTCGGTCTATGAGGTGCGAAAGGCGATCGGGCGCGAACTGGCGCGCGAATCCCTCGCCGATGCCGATATCGTCATCCCCGTGCCTGACAGCGGTGTTCCCGCTGCGCTTGGGTATGCGCAGGAATCCGGCATTCCCTTCGAGCTGGGCATCATCCGCTCGCACTATGTCGGCCGGACGTTCATCCAGCCGAGCGATGGCGCCCGCAATGCCGATGTGAAGCGCAAGCACAATGCCAATCGCGCCATTGTCGAAGGCCGGAAAATTGTCCTCATCGACGATTCGATCGTGCGCGGCACCACCAGCCTCAAGATCGTCCAGATGATGCGCGATGCCGGCGCGGCCGAAGTGCACATGCGCGTGGCCTCGCCCCCGACCGAGCATTCCTGCTTCTATGGCGTGGACACGCCAGAACGATCAAAGCTGCTGGCCGCGCGGATGGATGTCAAGGCCATGGCCGAGTTCATCCAGGCCGACAGCCTCGCCTTCGTTTCGATTGACGGCCTCTATCGCGCTGTCGGCCTTACCGGCCGCAATGCCGGTTGCCCGCAATATTGCGACGCCTGCTTCACCGGCGATTACCCCACCCGACTGACCGACCTTGCCGAGCGCGAGCGTCCGGCCCAGCTGGCCCTGCCTGTCGACAAGGTCGCCTGATGAGCACCACGGGGCGGCCGTTCGAAGGTCAGCTGGCGCTGGTCACCGGCGCAAGCAAGGGGATCGGCGCGGCAACGGCGCTGGCGCTGGGCAGGGCCGGTGCTCACGTCATCCTGACCGGGCGCGACGTGAAGGCGCTCGAAGCGATCGAGGAGGCCATCTACCAGGCGGGCGGCACCTCCACCATTGCGCCGGTCGACCTGGCCGAGCCTGACGGCGTTGCCCGCCTGGCAGCGGCGATCCGCAGCCGCTGGGACAAGCTCGACATCATGGTCATTGCCGCGGCCCTGCTTCCGCAGCTTTCTGGTGTGGCCGACATCGACCAGCCCAGCTTCAACAAGGCGCTAACGGTCAACGTTCTCGCCACGCAGTCGCTGATCGCCCATTTCGATTCGCTCCTGCGCAAAAGCCCGGATCCGCGGATTATCGGACTCACCTCCACTGTTGCCACCGCGCCGCGGGCCTACTGGGGTGCTTACGCCGCGACCAAGGCCGCCTTCGAGCAGTTGCTCGATTCGTGGGCGCAGGAAGTGCGCGCGATTTCTCGCATCCGGGTCGCCATAGTTAATCCGGGCGCCACACGCACAGCCATGCGCGCCCGCGCCTATCCCGGCGAGGATCCGGCCTCGGTCAAGGCTCCGGAGGTGGTTGCAGACCGCCTCGTGGCCCTGCTGGGCGAGCCATTCGCTTCGCCGCATCGGGAAACGGTTAACCAACCGGCGTAACCCGCAATCAAGCACCCTTGCTCCATTCTTTACCCGGCATTCACCGGCCTGCGTGGTTTCCCGCAGGAGGGAGGGAGCAAGTTCGATGACCCAGACGCAGACTTTCCAGCGCTATGAAGTGGCTGCCCAGGAAGATCGCTGTGCCCCGCGTACGCGCATCTCGATCCCGGCAACGCTACGGGCCTCCGGCGGGCGCAGCTTTTCGACAATTGTCCACGATCTCTCGCTCGGCGGCTTCTGCGCCTCGGCGATCAACCGGATGCAACCGGGAACGATCTGCTGGATCACCCTGCCCGGCCTGGAATCGCTGCAATCCGAGGTCGTATGGTGGAACAACAGCCTGATCGGCTGCGCCTTTCAGAACCTGCTCTCGCCCATCGTGCACGACAACATCCTGGCGCGCTGGCAGCCTGAGACGATCTTCCGTTCGACTCTTTGATTCTGCACGCTGCGGCGCCGCGAAAGGCGACGATTACCCGGCGGGGCGCGGCGGCCGGGGGCAAACCTAGGTTGCTGCCGCGCCCTTCGCGGAGGCCATCGCCGCCAGCGCTCGCTCCCGTGCCGCCGCATGGCTGATGAGCGGGGCCGGATAGCCATTGGGGCGGCTCGGCGGGTCATGGATCTCACCATCCGGCAGCCCGGCGAGTTCGGGCACCCACCGGCGAATGTAGGCTGCAGCGTCGAATTTCGCCGACTGGCTCAGCGGGGCCATGATCCGCACGAACATGTTGGCATCCACGCCCGACCCCGCGCTCCATTGCCAGTTTACGGCATTCTGGGCGTAGTCGGCATCGACCAGCGTATCCCAGAACCAGCGCTCGCCTTCGCGCCAGTCGATCAGCAAGTGCTTGATCAGGAACGAGGCCACGAGCATCCGCACCCGGTTATGCATCCAGCCGGTGTGCCATAGCTGGCGCAATCCGGCATCGACGATGGGATAGCCGGTGCGGCCCTGCCGCCATGCCTTGAGGTCGGCCTCGGCCTGCGGCCCACTCCGCCAGGGAAAATCGGTAAATTCGCCCCGGGCGCTCCGCACGGCGTAATCCGGGAATTGCAGGATGACGTTCTGTGCATAGTCGCGCCATCCGAGCTCGCCAAGGAAGGTTCCGACGCCACCCGTCTCACGAGCCACGGCGTGCCATATCGCCGCAGGCGAGATCTCTCCGAAATGGAGGTGCGGCGAAAGCAAAGAAGTCCCCTGCTGTGAAGGCAGGTTCCGCCTCTCGCTGTATTCCCTGACCTTACCGACAAACGCAGCAAGGCGCTCGTGTGCGCCGGCTTCCCCGGGCTGCCACTCCGCACGCAACCCCCCGGCCCAATCATGCCGGGTGGGACACAGGGCCCATTCCTCCAGGCGATCGCTGGCGGGCCAGTTCGCCGGCGCGAGCAGGTGGTCAGGGGCAACGGTCGCCACGGCTGGCGGCATGCGCTCGGACAGGGCTCGCCAGAACGGCGTATAGATCCGGTAGGGCGTCCCTGCTCCACTGACAACAGTTCCGGGAGGAGCAAGGTAATTGCCGTCGTGGCGGACCAGTTGAAACTGCTTGGCGACCATCCGCTCGGCATTGCGCCACCAGGGTTCGTAGTGGGCAAGGCAATGGACGGTCCGCGCACCTACCTCCCGGCGGATCGCCGCCAATTCCTCGTGCGCCTTGCCTCGTCGCAAGATCAGCCGTGAGCCAAGCTTTCGCAGATCGGCATCAAGACTGGCGAGCGATTGATGGAGCCACCAGCGCGAAGCAGCACCCATCCGGTGGTGCCTCGGCGCTTCGTCATCGAGCACATAGACCGGGATCACCGGCACGCCGCTTGCCTCCGCAGCAGCAAAGGCGGCCTGGTCGGCCAGCCGGAGATCACGGCGCAGCCAGACGATTACAGGGCTCGACATTGGCGGAAGCTAAGCGTCCGCCATCCCATATTGCCAGCGCGAAGCAATAAACCTGCCCCAAGGGGCAGGTTTATATCAATTCACACCGGATCCGCCGCCGTTCCGCTGACGGTCCAGGTTTGTCCCTGGGCCAAAAGCTTGCCCAGATCGGCCATCTTGCCTTCGCGCGACCTGGCGTCCTGGCCGTGCACGGCATCCTCGTAGGTCGGCCGCGGATCGTCGAAGATCACGCCGAGCGCCATCGGGAACGGGCCAAAGGGCATTTCCACGAGCATGTGGGCAATGGCCTTGTTGCGCACGTTGTGGACGATCACGCCGGCAGCCTGCCAATCGCCATCGGCGACATCGACGACTTTCAGCGAGAGAGTCTCAAAATCGAGCGCGATGCCCTTGACCCCTCCCGACTTCTCCGAGCCGAACAGCATCGGCTCACCATCCTTCAACCACAGCTGCGAGGCTTCCGCGCCCTTGGGGGCGGCAAAGTCCTCGAAGCGGTCCTTGTTGTAGACGATGCAGTTCTGGAAGATCTCGACAAAGGCCGCGCCGCGATGGGCGTGGGCAGCCTTGAGCACGCCGGCCAGTTCCTTGGAGACATCGAACCCGCGCGCGACGAACCGCGCGCCCGAACCGAGCGCAAATGCGCAAGGCAGCGCTGGATGATCGACCGAACCCAGCGGCGTCGACGGGCTTGAGGTGCCTTCGCGGCTGGTGGGCGAGTACTGGCCTTTGGTCAGCCCGTAGATCTCGTTGTTGAACAGCATGATCTGGCAGTTCAGGTTACGGCGCAGCAGGTGCATGGTGTGGTTGCCGCCGATCGACATGCCGTCGCCGTCGCCGGTCACCAGCCAGATATCGAGCTCGGGGTTGGCGAGCTTGATGCCGGTCGCAAAGGCAGGTGCACGGCCGTGGATCGTGTGGAAACCGTAGCTCTCGACATAGTAGGGAAAGCGGCTGGAACAGCCGATGCCGCTGACGAACACGGTCTTGGCTGGATCGGCGCCGATCTCCGGCAGGGTGCGCTGCACCGCCTTGAGGATCGCATAATCCCCGCAGCCCGGGCACCAGCGGACTTCCTGGTCAGATTCCCAGTCCTTGAGGGTGGTCTGGATGGGCGTCATGTCGTTCATGTCGAATTCCCTCAGGCCAGCATGTCGTCGATCGCGGCTTCGATTTCCGCGATGGTATAAGGCTGGCCACTGGTCTTGTTGAGCGGGCGCGCGTCGATCAGGAACTGGTCGCGCAGCACGGTCTTGAACTGGCCTGTGTTCATCTCGGGGACGAGCACCTTGTCGAAGCCCCTGAGCAGGTCGCCAAGGTTTTCCGGCATCGGCCAAATGTGACGGACGTGAATGTGCGAAACGTCCTGCCCCTTGGCCCGCGCCCGACGCACAGCCTGGACGATGGGGCCATATGTGGAGCCCCAGCCCACAACGGCGAGCCTTCCGGTCTCGCTGCCAAGCGTCACGTCCTGCGCCGGGATCGCCTTGGCCACGCCATCGATCTTCGCCTTACGGGCGTCGGTCTGCAGTTGGTGGGTGGCCGGGCTGTAATCGAGATCACCACTCTCCGGCGCCTTCTCGATGCCGCCAATGCGGTGCATCAGGCCCGGCGTCCCTGGCTTGATCCACGGGCGTACCCCGTTTGCATCGCGCTTGTAAGGCAGGACCTTGCCACCGTCGGGGTTGTTGTTGTGGCCGAGGAATTCGACCGGGAACGGCTTGTAGCTCGCGGGATCCGGCACGGCCCAGGGCTCGGCCGCGTTGGCGATATAGCCGTCAGTCAGCAGGATCACGGGCGTCATGAACTGAACCGCGATCCGGCAGGCCTCGATCGCGCAATCAAATGCATCGGCCGGGCTGCGGGCGGCGATCACCGGCAGCGGAGCATCGCCATTGCGGCCATAAACGGCCTGGTAGAGGTCAGACTGCTCGGTCTTGGTCGGAAGGCCCGTGGATGGGCCGCCGCGCTGGGAATTGACGATGACGAGCGGCAGCTCGGTCATGATCGCCAGGCCCATTGCCTCGCCCTTGAGCGCGATGCCTGGGCCCGACGACGAGGTCACGCCCAGCTGCCCGGCATAGCTTGCGCCGATGGCGGAGCAGATCGCGGCGATCTCGTCCTCCGCCTGGAAGGTGGTGACGCCGAATTCCTTCAGCTTCGCGAGGTTGTGCAGGATCGCCGACGCCGGGGTGATCGGATAGCCGCCGAAGAACATGGGCAGCTCGGCCAGCTGTGCTCCGGCAACGAGGCCCAGGCTGACCGATTCCGCGCCGGTGACGGTGCGATAGAGGCCCGCCGCGGAAGGAACCGGATCTAGGTGGAGCTTCTTGAGGGGCCCCGCGAGTTCCGCCGTTTCGCCATAGGCATGGCCGGCATTGAGCGCCGCGATATTTGCATCGGCAAGGACCGGGTTCTTGCGGAACTTATCCTTCAGCCACTGCACCAGCGGCTCCCGATCGCGGTCGAACATCCAC
>DASTGC010000142.1:0-9383 GCA_035719485.1 Novosphingobium sp. | reverse complement strand
CGTTCTAGCCAACGGAGGGTGTGCTTGTCACGGGGGGGCGAGCCGCTTCCGGCAATTTTCCGGCAAAAGAAAACCCCCGCCGAAGCGGGGGTTTGCTGCACCGGTGATCGGTAAAGGATCAGAGCCCAGCAATTGCCTCGTCAACCAGCCCCTTGTCCGCTGCGGCATCGTGGCCCTTGCGGATCAGGGTGCCGGCGGCAGCGGCAGCAGCGGCAGCGGCCTTGTTGCGCAAGTCCTGGACCGCGGCGAGTTCGGCCGCGGCGATCTTTTCCGAGGCCATCTTCTCGCGCCGGGCGATCAGGTCGGTCGTATCCACCTCGGCCTTGGCAACGATGGCTTCGGCCTCGTGCCTGGCATGGGCCAGCATCTCGGCCGCCTCGCGCTCGGCATTGGCGATCTTGTCGGCATATTCCTTGCGCAGGGCTTCCGCCTCGGCGCGCAGGGCCTTGGCCTCTTCCAGCTGGTGCCTGATCTCGGCAATGCCCTTGTCGAGCCCGCCGGTGATCGCCTTGGGCACCTTGAGGAAGAGGGCAATGGCGATCAGCACCGCCATCGACAGCGCCACCCAGGCGCCGGGCGCGAGGCCGAGGGCGCTTGGCTCGACTTCGGCTTCGTGCGCCGCGCCGGCGGCGAGAATGACGAGGCTTGCAATGTCAGCCATTGAGGGCCTCCTTGACGGCAGCGGCGCCGGCGGCCTTGGTCACCTTCAGCCCGGCGAGCCGCTTGGCGATGTCGGCAGCAGCCTCGGCGGCCACGGCCTCGATCTCGCCGAGAGCGGCATTGCGCGCGCCCGCAATCCGGGCATCCGCCTCGGCGACGCGAGCCTCGATCGCGGCGCCCGCGGTGGCGAGCCGCGCTTCGGCAGCCTTGGCCGCATCAGCCTTGGCCTTGGCGATCACGCCGTGGGCTTCCTCACGCTGCTTGGCGGCAGCGGAAGACCACGAGGCCTGCTCGGCATCGGCGGCGGCCCGGGCGGCTTCCGCCGCGGCGAGGTCGGCCGCGATCTGCCGGTCACGCGATTCGACGGTCGCCATGACCTTGGGAACCATGCCCCGGCCGATGACGAAGAAGACGATCCCGAAGAAGATCAGCGACCAGAAGATCTGGCTCGCAATGGTTTCGGAAAGCTGCGCGATTTGAGGCATCGTGGTGTCCGCTACATCTGGCCGGCGCGCGGGGATCCGCGAACGCCGGGGATCAGCCGGGCAGCGCTGCCGCCCGGCCGGTCAGTCTTCCGATTTCGTCAGGCGACGAAGATCAGGATCATCGCGACGACGAACGAGAGCAGGCCGAGAAGTTCCGCGGCGGCGAAGCCGATGAACAGGCGGCCCTGCTGGCCGTCGGCAGCACCCGGGTTGCGCAGGGCGGATTCGAGGAACGAACCAAAGACGTTACCAACGCCGATGGCGGCCATGCCGGCGCCGATGGCAGCGAGACCGGCACCGATGAGCTTGGCGCTTGCAGGTTCCATTTCAAAACTCCTTTTCGAAATTTGTCTGTTTGAAGAAAAACTTGGGCGAAGAACTTAGTGAAGGTTTTCAGCGTCGTTGAGATAGAGCGAGGTCAACAGCGCGAAGACGTAGGCCTGGATGCCGGCCACCAGGATCTCCAGTGCGCAGATCGCGATCATCAGCAGGAAGCTGGGCAGACCGACCACCGAACCCCACAGCGGGCCCGAATTGGCGCTGGTGATGACGAAGCTCGACAGCACTTCGAGCAGCACGTGGCCGGCCATCATTGCCACGAACAGTCGCAGCGCGAGGGAGAAGGGGCGCACCAGGAACGAGATCAGCTCGATCACCGGTATCAGCCAGAGCAGCCACACCGGCGTGCCATGGGGCACGAACAGGGAGAAGAAGTGCAGGCCGTGGCGCCAGAAGCCGACGACGAGGACGATCGTGAACGACATGATCGCGAGCACGCCCGTCACCGAGAAGTGGCTGGTGAAGGTGAACGGATGGACGCCGACGAGGCCGAGCGGCAAAAGGCCGAGGACGTTGGCGAAGAGGATGAACATGAACAGCGAAAAGATGTAGGGCACATACTTCTTGCCGGCCGGGCCGATATTGGCCGCGAGCAGGTTATCGATGAACCCGGTCATCGATTCGACCGCCATCTGCCAGCGGCCGGGCACCAGCTCGCGCTTCATGCCGCCCCAGACGAACACCAGCAGCGCAACGACGGTGATCGCCATCCACAGCGCCGAATTGGTGAAGGGAATGTGGTAACCCGCGATCTGCCAGTGATCGGTGCCGAACATCGGCTCGATCGAGAACTGGTGCATCGGGTCGACTTTGCCCTGTTCGGCTGCCACGATTTCGCCTCTTGCCTGCCTGTCTTGCGAAACAGCGCCCCTGCCGGTTTCCCTGATCCGGGAAAGCTCAGTCGGGACGCCGGTTTGCGATCCGTATGATGTTCCTGAAGGCAACGACGATCCCGAGGGCCATCACCACCAACAGGCCTCCGTGCTGGGACTTGCCGGTCGTATAGGCGATGACCTGGTCAACCACCCAACCGACGAAAGCCCCGCCACCAATCCCGCCGAGCAGTTCGGCGAGGACCCGGTTGCCCATGCGATAGTTCGCATCGGCTTCCGCGCCCGCGCTTGACTGGTTGCGTTCCTCTTCCCGCTCGCGCGCGGCCTTGAGCCGCTCCTCGAGCGCGTCGATCCGCGCATCCTCGCCAGGTTTCCGTGCGGACGGTTCGTCGTTCATGCGCGCATCCCTTGTGAAAACACGGCTCGAACTCCCCCCAAACCCGCCGGAGGCGCCGCCCCCTTAGGCGGGCGGTCAAACCGAGTCAACCGCGCGGCGGCCTATGCAAAACCTGCAGCGGCACAGCAAATAGCCCGCCGGAGAGGCATCCGGCGGGCCAGCTGTTCTCAGGCAGGAAAATCCGCTCAGGGGCAGCGCGCATCCCGCTGCGGCGGCGCGCTGGTGCGCGTGGCCCAGGAGCCATCGGGCGCCTGGTATTTCTCCCCCGGAACGGTCCGCGCGATCGCGAGACATCCGGCGGTGAGCGCATACTCCTCGACCGTCGCGTGCTGGGCCTGGGCCTGCTGGGCATAGACGGCGCGGCGCTTGATGTTGAGATCGTCGACCATTGCCTTGAGCTCGCCCGTGGCCGGGCCGACGATGCCGAGATAGCCGTCCATCTTCTCGCCCACGTGACCACTGGCGCGGGCCGCGGCGTAGGCCGGATCACGCTGGGCCAAAGCCGGCGCCGCGACCAGCGCGACGGCGAGAACGGGCAGGATGAGCTTGCGCATCAGAAAATCCCCGCATTCTGGTCGATCGTCTTGCCGGCGTCGTCGGCGAGGCGGTAGAGCACTTCCTGCTTGATGTTGATGTTCAGCTCGATCACGATCGGCTTGTCGGGCGCATTCACGGAAATGCACCCCGCCAATCCCGCCGAGCCGCCCACCAGCATCGCCGCAGCCACTGCCGCCTTGTGCCTCGGACCCCGATCCCGCTTGCGCCGTCCCACCATGGGCCGGCTTGTCGCAAGCGGGAGCCGATCGGTCAATTCGCCACGGTTCATCGCTTATTCTCGCTGTCTGGAGACTGAATGGAGGGCGCCGGCGCATCGGGGGCCGGAGCCGGGCGGGGGCGGCGGATGGGCCGGCCGCGCGCATCTAGCAGGCCGAGCGTGCGCGGGTCCCTGATATAGGCCGGGTCGTACATCGCTTTGAACGAGGTGATGATCTGGAAGAACGGCGCGCGCACGTTGACGTTGAACTGCAGCGGCAGCCGCGCGAACTGGCGGGTCAGCAGGTTGTGCTTGGCCCCGGCGCCTTGCTTGACCCCGTCAAACCGTACCCGTGTGACGATGTCGCCCTGCAGCGCCCCGTCCATGGCGATGCGCATCTGCCGGTAATCCAGTGATTTCAGCGCATCGAAGGCGAAATTGGCGACGGGCGAGAGGTCCTTGTAGGTGAGTGCCCCGATATAGGCGACATTCCCGCCGGGCGGCCGCGAGGTCAGCTCCCCGCCCACGACCCGTCCGCCGTTCTCGTCGAACACCAGCGGCAGGGTCCCATCGAAGGTGCCCGTGGCGGTAAGATTGGCCAGGTCCATCTGGGCAACGAAGCGGGCGGCGTCGAGCGCCGCGATGTCCAGCTGATAGCGGCGGGTCTCGGCCACGCCCAGGCGCAGGTCCACCGGGCGCAGGGACAGGCGGCCGCCAAGGAATGGCCACGCCCCGCCCTCGATCGCCAGCACCGAGCCGCGCTTCAACTGGAACAGGATCTCGCCATCGGTCACGGCGATCCCCGGGTTCATCGAGGCGATGGTCAGCCGCTGGTGCGGCTTGCTGACGAAGTTGACGAGGTCGGTGAACTCGATCGTTCCGGCTGCACCAGTTGCCGGTCCGAAGGCGGCGGCGAAATCGAGCGAATCGGTGCCGAACTTGCCGGAAGACCGCACCCGGTCGCCGTCCCAGGTGATCTCCCCATGACCTTTCACCGTGCCGCGGGTGTTGGCGATGACACCGAGGAGCTCGGGGCTGAGCATGTCCGGCCGCAGCCGGTCATCAAAGACCACGCCCGGGACATCGAGCTCCGCGCGCCCGCGCCCGGCCGCCAGATCATGTTTTAGCGCAACGTCCATCACTTCGCGCCCGGACTCCGGTTCATGCAATACTGCATTGGCTGATATGACGTTTTTTTGCAGAACGAGTGCGGCTCCGGTAGCAGCCAGCGGGCGGAACCGATCAACTTGCGCGCGATCTTCAAGGCGGAAACTGGCCCCGTTCACCAGCAGCGCCCCATCGGCATAGCGCCAGGCCCCGGCAGCATCCACCAGGTCGAGCGGCACGTTGCCGAGCCGCACCTCGGTTCCGGCAAAGGTCCCGGCAATTTCGCGGCCGACGGCAGCCTTGAGTTCGGCCAGGCGGAACTGCGACGCGGTTGCCGGCGGACCAAGCGCAATGTCGACTGCCCGGGCGTAGAGGTTGCCGGGGCGGGCAAATCCGATCGGACCGCTCGCGATGCGAATCGGCGTTTCGCCGAGGCGGCCTGCCAGCTTCAGCGCCGGCGCGCCCAGCGCAAACCGGGTGCCCCGTGCGTCTGAGCGGACGATCGCTCCGCTTGGCCCGGGGCAGAGGCGCAGGGCCTGTCCGTCGAGGGTCAGGTTGGCATAGGCCAGCCGGTCGAAGCGAACCGTCGTGCAGCCGGGCCAGAGGGCAAGGACACCCTCCGCGCTGCGACTGCCTGATACCGGCACGACAAGGTTTTCTGCCCGTCCGCCGGGCAAGGCGCCGCTGACCCGCGCGAGCCCCGAAAGGCGGAACGCACCGCTGCGGGCCTGCGCGAGGGTGAATTCCGGCAGTGCCACCCGCGCATCCCCTGCCCGGTATTCGGCCATAATCATGCGCACCACGGTCGCGCCGCGGACGCCCTGCTCCATCCGCGCCTCGATGTGCGGCAGGCCCGCGCCTCCGGTCGAGAAATTGCCAGCCAGACGCGGTGCTCCGTCGCCCGAGGCATAGTGTACCCGCGAGAGTGCCAGCAGGGTCGCCCCGCTGCTGCCGGTCAGGCGTCCCTGCGGCAGGACGAGGCTGGTCTGCCCCCCTGTCCGGCGCATGATGAATCCGGCGGCAAAGCGGCTGGCCCGGCCTTCCCGCTCGAGTGATTCACGGGCCTGGCGCAACAGGGGCGCGACCAGGCTGCCCTCCCCCTGCCGCTCGGCAGAAATCAGGCCGGCGAGCGCCGTATCGCCGAGGCGCAATCCGCGCGCATCCACGTCGCCCTCGGCCTCGGCGCGGGCAAAGCCGTCGCGGGCACGCAGGGTTCCCTTCAGCCCGACGGTGACCGCGCGCAGTTGCGGCAGGGAGAGGCCGCGCGCCTGCCCGTCGAGCCGCGCGGTCAGCGCGCGGCTGCGCCAGGTCGCGTCGATCATGCCGTCCAGGCCGCCCGCCCTGGCCGAGCCGAGCATGGCCGCACCCGCGCCGATTCCGA
Source organism: Novosphingobium sp. (assembly GCA_035719485.1). Lineage (GTDB taxonomy): Bacteria > Pseudomonadota > Alphaproteobacteria > Sphingomonadales > Sphingomonadaceae > Novosphingobium. The sequence goes on along the minus strand of DASTGC010000142.1, from coordinate 3,427 downwards.
GCCTCGCCTCGCCGCCATCGAGCGACTTGTCCGCAACGGCGTCGAGCGCCACTGCCACCCGGCCCAGCCGTGCCGCCCGCTCCGGACAGTCGAGCCGGGCCGCCCGCAGCGGCCCCCGCAGGCGCGGCCGGCCCCCGGCCGTGGTCAGCTGGCCATAGAGCGTGGCTTCGTCGGCGAGGCAGCCCCCCAGCGCCAAACCCGGCGCCACCAGTCCGATGGATCCCTCAAATCCGTCGCTGAGGCGCCCGGCGCCGTCTAGCCGGGCGCCGATGGCCCCATGGTCTCCGGTCAGCCGCCCGCGCCCGTCGATCACGGCAAGATCGACATCCGGCAGGCCCGGCGGCCGGCCCTGTCCTTCGAACAGGACCTTGTCCAGCGACCCGAAGCTGATCCTGTCGCCTGTCCAGGTGCCGAAAAGACGGGGCCGGACGAGGGTTATCCGGCCGATCGCGGGAAAGCCCAGCCGCGGCTCGATCGTGATCACCGCCCGCTCGATAGTGAGGTCCGGCGCGCGGGGATCACCGATGACGATGTGGCTGAGCACCTGTTCGCGCGGGCCGATCGATTCGATCTGGTAGGTGCCCGGCAGGCCGAGGTCGCGCAGCTGGCCCGAAATAACGTCGTCCGCGATCCGTTCGCGGGTCAGCCAGGCCGTGCCGAGCCCCAGCGCGATGACCCCGCCGAACACCGCGGCCACGCGCAGCCAGCGGGCCCGCCGCTCGCCAGCGCCGGGCTCTGGTCCTTGCTGCTCCGGCCAGAGGGCAAGGCCTGCATCTGTGGACCCGTCGTCCGTAGCCTCGCTCATGCCCCACCCTTGCGCGCTCCGGCGGGAAAGGCAATGCTGCGCGCGCTTGCAATGGGGCTGCGGGGGAACGTTTGTGGCTGACGACGAACTGTTCGCACCGGTGCCGCAACCCCTCTCAGCTGCAGGAGCGACAAAGCCCGATCCCGCGCACGATCCCAGCGGCCACCGCGCCCGCCTGCGCAAGCGCCTGCTCGATGGCGGCATCGATGCGCTGGGCGATCACGAAATCATCGAACTGCTGCTGATGGGGGCCGTGCCCCGGCGCGACATGAAGCCCCTCGCCCGCTCGCTGATCCAGCGCTTCGGCTCTCTCGCCGGCGTGCTCAACGCCGATCCGCAGACCCTGGCGCTCCATCCCGGCATGGGCGAGGCGACCGCGGCGGCCCTGCGCATTGTCGCCATCGCCGCGCGGCGCCTGGCCCGGCAGACGGTGCAGGAGCAGCCCGTGCTCGGCTCATGGCAGGCGCTGATCGATTATCTCACAATCGACATGGCCCACCTCACCCGCGAGCGGGTCCGCGTGCTCTATCTCAACACCCGCAATATCCTGATCCACGACCAGCACCTGCGTGACGGCACGATCGACGAGGCCCAGATCGATCCGCGCGAGATCATCCACAAGGCGATGGACCTCGGCGCCTCGGCGGTGATCCTCGTCCACAATCACCCATCGGGCTCACCAGAGCCGAGCCGGGCCGATATCCAGATCACCCAGCGCGTCGCCGAGGCCGGACGGCTGCTGAACATCACGGTCCATGATCACGTGATCATCGGGCGGCAAGGCCACGTATCGCTGCGGGCCCAGGGGCTGATTTGAAGCCTTGCAGTTTGCCGGTCAGCGCTGCGCGCGATCGGCCAGCAGCCGGCGCACGCGCTCCAGCACGAGCTGCGGATCGTAGGGGCGCGCCAGATGCGGGCCGCGCTCGCACAGCTGTCCTGCGGTGCGCGCCGCGGCGGCGATATTGCCGGCCAGGAACACTTCGACGCCGGGCCATTCCCGCGCAGCCCGGGCGCGCAGGGCAAAGCCATTGCCCGAACCGGCCAGCTCGACGTCACTGAGGACAGCCGATGGCGTTACGTGCGGCGCCTCCAGCACCGCCACGGCCTCTTCGAACGAAGCCGCTTCGATCACGTCGTAGCCGCAGCGCCGCAGGTAATCGGCGATGGCATGACGCACCAGCACATCGCTGTCGGCAACTAGCAGGCTTTGTTGGCTCCGTTCGCGTGGTTCCGTGTCTGCCATGGGGCCCCGATCATTTTCTCAATCAGAGCAACAAGTTCCATCGGGCCAAAAGGTTTCGACAAGGCGCCGTCGGCGTGATCCATGGGATCTGCCGGCAAATGGGCCGATAGCAGCAGCACCGGCAATCCGGGCCAACCGGACCTGGCCCGGGCAGCCAGGGCCAGGCCGTCGAACGGCCCGGGCATGGTGATGTCGGTGGCAAGGAGGGCAAGGGGCTGCCCGGAGCCGAGCATGTCCAGCGCTTCGGCGGCATCGGCTGCTTCGATCACAGTATAGCCGGCATCGCGCAGCCATTCGGCGCTGGCAATGCGAATGAATACCTCATCCTCGACAAGGAGAATCGGCGAAAGTTCGCCGTCCCGCCGTCCCGCTGGCCCTTTGGCGTAACATTGGCCGGAGCCCATGCCTGTCCCTGCCCCGACTACCCCCGTCCTTGGCGCCGGCTTTCCAGCCAAGCCTCTGGAGGACAACGTCTTTTTAGGCAATAGCCCGCGCGGACAGGTGCACAGAAATATCGCGGCCTTGCCATTCGGCACGCAGCGGCATAGCGGCGCAGGCACAGGCCTGCCGGTGCCCGGCCGGCTCCGAAGGAGTTCACTCATGGTTCCCCGCTACGCCCGTCCCGCGATGACAGCCATCTGGGAGCCGGAAGCGCGTTTTCGCATCTGGTTCGAGATCGAGGCCCATGCGACCGAAAAGCTGGGCGAACTCGGCGTGGTGCCCCCGTCCGGTGCCAAGGCGCTGTGGGACTGGTGGGCGACCAACCCGACGATCGACGTTGCCGCGATCGACGCGATCGAGGCGGTGACCAAGCACGATGTCATCGCGTTCCTCGACTGGGTGGCACAGCAGGTCGGCCCGGAAGCCCGCTTCATGCACCAGGGCATGACCAGCTCCGACGTGCTCGACACGACGCTGGCGGTCCAGCTCGCCCGCGCCTCGGACATACTGCTCGAGGATCTCGATGCCCTCCTCGCGGCGATCAAGCGCCGCGCAATGGAGCACAAGTTCACCCCCACGATCGGCCGCAGCCACGGCATCCACGCCGAGCCGACCACCTTCGGCAAGAAGCTCGCCGAAGCCTATGCCGAGTTCGCGCGGTGCAAGGTCCGCCTCCAGAACGCGCGGGCGGAAATCGCCACCTGCGCCATCTCCGGCGCGGTCGGCACCTTCGCCAACATCGATCCGAGCGTCGAGGAATATGTCGCCGAAAAGCTTGGCCTGACGCCGGAGACCGTCAGCACCCAGGTGATCCCGCGCGATCGCCACGCGATGTTCTTCGCCACACTGGGCGTCATCGCCAGCTCGATCGAGCGCCTGGCCGTCGAGATCCGCCACCTCCAGCGCACCGAGGTGCTGGAAGCCGAGGAATACTTCTC
>DASTGC010000141.1:0-2054 GCA_035719485.1 Novosphingobium sp. | reverse complement strand
TCGTTGGTCAGATTGCGCCGGGGACGAGCGGAATTCACCGGCTGGCCCACTGTTGATGGGGGAGCTTCCCTAGGGCTGCAGCTCCAGCATCGGCCCCGGCGCTGGCGCCGTCAGGAAATTGCTCGGCCCGCCGCGCTCGGCCCGGCGCCGCAGTTCGGAGGCGAGCGCCTGGTGGATCCGTCGCGCATCCGCATCGTCTGTCGCGCTGGCAAGCCGGTCATGCATCCTGGCCCGCTCAAGGAGATCGGCGCGGCTGTCCGAAGGGTTCATGGGACAAGCTCCTGGCCGGTGCCGCCCGACCGGGCCGCACCATCGGGTCAAGGTCGCGAGCATAGGCCATTTCACGATAAATATGAATGATTTACTCGACAGTTGGGCCCACGGCTGCGGCAACTACGCCCGCGGCCGGGCGACATGGGCCTTGAGCTGGCGGCGGTCCTTCGCGTCGAGTTCGGCCAGGCGCACCTCGTAGCCCCACAGGTCGGCCAGGTTCTGGAGCACCTCGCGCAGGTCGTCGGCATCGAGCAGGATGCCGTTGCCGACCAGGTGCTCGAGGACGAGCGCGCGATCGCCGGCAAGGTCGACGTCGACGATCTGGATATCCGCTTCCTGCCAGCCGATATCGTATTCGCGCGCCAGTGCCCGGCGGATCCGGCGATAGCCGCGCTCGTCGTGGATCGCATCGACCCGCAATTCGGGCTGGCCCTCGTGGTCGAGCACCTGGAACAGGCGCCACTGGCGGATCATGTGCGGGCTGAGGAACTGGGCGATGAAGCTCTCGTCGCGATAGTTCGCCCAGGCATCCTTGAGTACGCCCATGACATCGCCCTTGCCGGCAAAGTCGGGATACCACTCGCGGTCCTCGTCCGTCGGATCCACGCAGATCCGCGCCATGTCCTGCATGATCCCGAAGCCGAGCGCATAGGGGTTGAAGGCGGAGAAGCCGGGTTCGTCGAAGCCGGGCTGGAGAATCACATTGGTGTGCGACTGGAGGAATTCGAAGAACGCTCCCTCGCTCAGCAGTCCCCGCCGGTGCAGCCGGGTCATGATCTCATAATGACACCAGGTGGCGCAGCCCTCGTTCATCACCTTGGTCTGGCGCTGGGGATAGAAGTACTGCGCGATGAGGCGGACGATGCGCAGGATTTCCCGCTGCCACGGCTCCAGCCGGGGGGCGCTCTTCTCGAGAAAGTAGAGCACGTTCTCCTGCGGCAGGTGCAGCGCCCGGCGGCGCTCGTCGGCGGCGACCGCCGTGGCGGCGGGGCCGGTCGGGATGGTCCGCCACAGGTCATCGAACACCTGTTCGCGGTAGGCCTCGCGCTCCGCCTCGCGCGCCGCCTCGGCGGCAAGGTCGCGCGGGCGCACCCGCGGGTGGCGGTGGACCCCCTGGTGCATCAGGGCATGGGCACAGTCGAGCACCCGCTCCACTGCCTGCTGGCCGTGGCGCTCTTCGCAGGCGGCGATGAAGCTGCGGGCGAAATCGAGATAGGGGAGGATGCCCTCCGCGTCGGTCCACTGGCGGAAGGCGTAGTTGTTGCGGAAGAAGTGGTTGTGGCCAAAGGCCGCGTGGGCGATCACCAGCGCCTGCATCGTCGCGCTGTTTTCCTGCATGATGTAGCAGATGCAGGGATCGGAATTGATCACCAGCTCGTAGGCGAGGCCCCTCAGGCCCTTGCGGTAGAGCACCTCGTTGGCGACGAACTGCTTGCCGAACGACCAGTGCTTGTAGAACAGCGGCATGCCGGTGGAGGAATAGGCATCCAGCATCTGCTCGGCGCTGATCACCTCGATCTGGTTGGGATAGACCTCCAGGCGCAGCTCATCGATTGCGATCCGCTCCACCGCGGCGTAGATCCGCTGGATCAGCGGGAAATCCCATTCGCTGCCGGTAAACAGCGGTTCCGCAGCGGTAGGCCGGATCATCCGCCCAGCGCCTCGCCCGCGCCGCGTTTGCGGAACAGCTCGTGCAGCACCGGATAGATTTCGCGCCGGTGGTGGACCTTGCGCATGGCGAAGCGCGGACAGGCGGCGGCCAGCGGCTCGAGGTCCGGCCA
>DASTGC010000140.1:0-11078 GCA_035719485.1 Novosphingobium sp. | reverse complement strand
GTCTAGCACAGTCCATCACATCACGCAATGGAGCGAACACATTTCGATGTGCCTCTGTCAGTCTGATGTGATTCCCATCCGCTGATGCTCTGTCATCGTCGCCTACAATCTGACAGTTGCGGACACCGGCGCATTTGGCTTAGGGGAAATCCGCGCCGGCTCGTTCACGCCGATCGTGTTCATAGGGATCCGTACCTCCATATGGCCATACCCGCAGCTCTCCTGCCGAACCTGAAGGTGCCTGTCGTCGCTGCGCCGATGTTGATTGCCTCGGGTACCCGGCTAGTCATCGAAACCTGCCGCGGCGGCGCGATCGGCGCATTTCCGGCGCACAATGCCCGTTCGATCGAGGAGTTCGACGCGTGGCTGGGCGAGATTGCCGCTGCCCGCCGGCCGACAGACGCGGCTTACGGCGTCAATCTCATGATCACCAAGGTCAATCCGCGCCTGGCCGACGACCTGGCCATCACCATTCGCCACAAGGTCCCGCTGGTGATCACTGCCTTCGGGGCTGACCCTGACGTGGTGAAGGCGGTGCATGACTATGGCGGACTCGTATTCCACGATGCGGCCAGTGTGCGCCACATCGAGATCGCGGCCGAGGCCGGAGTCGACGGCATCATCCTGCTGACCCACGGCGCCGGCGGGCACACCGGCTATCTCAATCCGTTCGCCTTCCTGGCCGATGCCCGCAAGATCTTCGACGGTGCCCTGGTGCTCGCCGGCGGCATGTCGACCGGGCGCGACGTCGCTGCCGCCATCGTTGCCGGGGCAGATCTGGTCTACATGGGCACTCGTTTCCTCGCGACGCGGGAATCGAACATTCCTGAGGAATACCGCGAAATGATCCTGGCGTCCGCGGCCGGCGACATAACCGCGACGGCGGCCCTTAGCGGCAATCCGGCCTCGTTCCTCAACGGCTCGCTGGTCCAGGCCGGGCTCGATCCGCGCGCACTGCATCTGCGCCATCCCAAACTGGAGGCCGGGCCTGACGGGCAGCCGCTCAAGGTGTGGAAGGATATCTGGTCCGCGGGTCAGGGCGTTGCCGGTATCGACGAGGTCCTCCCGGCCGCGGAACTGGTGGCGCGCCTGGCCAGCGAGTACCGCAAGGCGCTTGCCTGCAATTACGCAATGGCTGACTGAGCGGTCAGCAGGAGAGGATCGATACATGCAATCTGGCGAACCCACCACCGAACTTACGATCGAGGATGGCATTGCCGTCCTCAGGCTGGACCGGCCCCGCTCGCTTAACTCGATCAACACCGCGATGTCGCACGAGTTCGACGACGTGCTGGACCGGTGCGAGCAGGATCCCGCGGTTCGCGCCCTTGTCATCACCGGCACGGGGCGGGCGTTCTGCGTTGGAACCGACCTCAAGGAAGGCGCGGTGGGCGATCCGCTCGACCGGGTCAGGCACATGCATGCGCTGGTCCAGCGGATGATCGAATGGCCCAAGATCAGCGTGGCTGCGATCAATGGCCTTGCGCTCGGCGGTGGGCTGGAGATCGCCATGGCCTGTACGCTGCGCGTTGCAGTTCCCGAGGCGCGGTTCGGCTTGCCGGAAGTGACGCACTCGCTGATGCCGGCCTATGGCGGAACCCAGTTGCTGTCGCGCCTGGTCGGTCTGGGCAGGGCGCTGGAGATAGCGCTTACCGGAGAAATGATTGATGCCGCCCGTGCCCGCGAAATCGGCCTGGTCAACGTGGTCGCGGACGATTGCCGTGCCGCCGCCGTCGCCCTGGCTCAGCGTTGCTCGGCCGGCGGGCCGATCGCCCAGCGCGAAATCCGCCGCGCCATGTGGGATGGCTTCAACCTCCCCCTGGGCGAGGCACTGAAGGTCGAGGCCAGGGGTGTGGAGCAGATTTCGCAAAGTGCTGAAGCGAAAGCTGGTGTGGCCCTGTTCAATAGCGGCCATTGATTTTCAGATGACTGTGGCACCATGTGCTGTCGCCCTTCGCCGGCCGACGGTCGACTGATCCGATGGCTGCGGTCGGTTTTATCGGGCTGGGCAGCCAGGGAGCTCCAATGGCGCACCGCATTGCCGATGCGGGCATGGACCTGGTGGTCTGGGCCCGCCGCCCGGAGGCGACCGCCCCCTATGCGGCACGGGGCGTTCCGATTGCAGAGAGCCTGACCGATCTCGGTCGGCGGTGCGGTCACATCGGTATCTGCGTGCTGGACGATGCCGGCGTGCTCGAACTGTGCGAGGTCCTCATCCCGGTCATGGCTCCGGGCAGTGTCATCGCGGTCCACGCCACCATTCTTCCGGAGACCTGCGAAGTGCTCGATCGCCGTTGCCGGGAGGCGGGATTGCAGTTTGTCGATGCGGCCGTCAGCGGTGGCGGCACGGTGGCGGCCGCGGGGAAGCTTACGGTCATGTGCGGGGCTACGGTCGAGGCCTTTGCCGCTGCCCGGCCTGTGTTCGAGACCTTCGGCAGCCTCGTTGTCCTGCTTGGTCCCACCGGTTCCGGCCAGCGCGCCAAACTGGTCAACAATGCCCTGCTTTCGGCCAACCTCGCCATGGGCGATGCGGCGCTGTCGGCGGCGGCGGCCTTTGGCCTTGATCGGGCGGCCCTGGTGGAGGTGATCGGCGCCAGCAGCGGCCGGAGCCTCGGGTTCGAGCTGGCTGGCCGGCCCGTCGTCATGGCAGATTTCGCCCATGGCAGCCGCCTTCTGCTCAAGGATCTGGATCTCCTTGCCAGAAGCATTCCGGGAAACGAAGGGGCGACGATACTGAATAACGCGGCAGCCGATTTCTTGCGTTCGAAACTGCGGCAACCGGAATGAAGTCTTGCCCGAATTTACAGGAAATGCTTGTCACCCACCTGGGTGATCTGCCTCTTGCACGCAATGTCACTGGCGCAGTCGATCTGCGAACGATAACGAAATCGGCCTCCAAGGCCCCGAAATGAGGAACGGAATACCCCCATGCAAATGACCGGAGAGCAAAGGATTGAGGCGCCAGTCGAGGTCGTCTGGGCTGCGCTCAACGATCCCGATGTCCTGCGCGCGTGCATCCCCGGCTGCCAATCACTTGAAGTCGTTGGCGAAAACCGTTTTCGCGCGGCTGCCACCGTGAAGGTGGGGCCGATTTCGGCCCGCTTCGGCGGCGAAGTCCAGCTGTCGGAGCTCGATCCCCCGAATGGCTATCGCATCTCGGGTGAGGGCAGCGGTGGTGCTGCCGGCACCGCGCGAGGTGGGGCGAAAGTCAGCCTGGCCCGCGAGGGTGCGGGCACGCTCCTGTCCTACGAGGTTGAGGCAGATGTCCAGGGCCGGCTCGCCTCGCTCGGCGGCAAGCTGATCGACGTCACGGCCAAGCAACTTGCCGGCGTGTTCTTCACCCGCTTCGCCAAGGAAGTGGCGAGCCGCGACTTTTCGCGGGTTGCCGTCGCTCCGGTGGCCGCCTCGGCCCCGGCAGCAGCCTCGGCCCCGGCGGCCGCCTCCGCCGCCGCGCCGCGTCCCGCCCCCGTTCCTGTTGCCGCGCCGGCGTCCGCTTCGCTCGGCTGGCTGCTTGCCCTTGCCGCCGCACTGGTCGGTGGGTTCATCCTCGGCCGCGCCGCCGGCGGGTGGGACGGCACCGGTAGCCTCGCCGGCATGGCGGTCGGCCTGCTGACGGTCCTTGCTGCCTTTGCCGGCTATGCCTTCGGGCGTCGTCTGCCCGCCCAGCCGCAGCTGGTCGTGCTCGATGCCGAGCTGCTAGCGAGGCTGGTTGCCGAGACCCGGGAGAAGGGCGCATGAAATCCGCACCGTTTGACTATGTGGAAGCAGGATCGGCCGAAGAGGCTGTTCACTTGATCGGCGAAGCCGGCAGCGATGGCGCCATCCTTGCCGGCGGGCAGACCCTGATGCCGTTGCTGGCATTGCGCGTGGCCAGTCCGGCCGTGCTGGTGGATATCAATCCGGCCGCCGACATGGCGGGGATTTCCGAGAGCGGGAGCGGGCTGCGCGTTGCCGCGCGCACCCGCCAGGCCCATGCCCGCAAGGATCCGCTGGTCGCCCGTTGCCTGCCGCTGATGGTCGAAGCGCTCGGCCACGTCGGGCACTTCCAGACCCGCACCCGCGGCACCATCGGCGGGTCGATCGCCCTTGGTGAGCCGGCGGCGGAAATGCCGGCGCTGGCCGTGGCCCTGGGCGCCACCATCGAGCTGCGTTCGCTGCGCGGCACCCGCATGGTCCCCGCGCGCGAGTTCTACGTTGGCCCCTACACGACGGTGCGGGCCGATGACGAAGTGCTCGTCGCCGTCCACTATCCCGCCTGGCCTGATGGCACCCGCACCCTGTTCGAGGAAGTCGCTCGCCGACAGGGCGATTTCGCGCTGGTCGGTCTGCTCGGCGCGATTGCGGTGGATGCCGGTCGCATCGCCCGTGCCGGGCTCGCCTGGTTCGGCATGGGGCCCACGCCCATCGCCGCTCAGGCCGTGGAGCAGGCGCTGGTGGGCACCGCTCCCGGCGATGTCGACGTGGCGGAACTTACCCGCGTGGCGCTGGGCGAGGTCGCCCCGGGTGACGATCTCCACGCTTCCGAACAATACCGGCGCATCGTTGCCGCGCGCGTGTTTGCGCGCAAGATGCGCGCCCTTCTTGCGGAGTTTGCGGCATGAGCCTGCACTTCATCGAATTCGAACTCAACGGCCAGACTGTTGACGGGATGACCGAAAGCCGCCGTACCCTGCTGGACTACCTGCGTCAGGACGAAGGCTGTACCGGCCCGCATGCCGGCTGCGAACATGGCGTCTGCGGTGCCTGTACCGTCCTCGTCGATGGCGAGCCCATGCGCTCGTGCCTGATGCTGGCGGTCCAGGCCAACGGCAAGAAGGTCGAGACCCTCGAAAGCCTGGCCGCGGCCGATGGTACGCTGCACCCGATCCAGCAGATGTTCCGCGAAGAATTCGCGCTTCAGTGCGGCTTCTGCACCCCCGGGTTCGTTATGACGATGGTAGCGCTCGATCGCGCGGAGCCCCGTCCCGATGCCGAGGAAATGAAGAAGGCCCTTTCGGGGCACCTGTGCCGCTGCACCGGCTATCAGGGAGTCTTGCGCGTGATCGACCGGCTCGCTGCCGGAGAAGGAGCTGGCAAGTGAACGATCCCGCTCCCACTGTCGGCGCCCGCTTCGTCGGGCAGCGAGTCCAGCGCAAGGAAGATGGCCGGCTGCTGATCGGCAAGGGCACCTATATCGACGATGTCGTCGTGTCCGGCATGCTCCACGCCGCCTTCGTGCGCAGCACGGTTGCACGAGGCCGGATCACTCGGCTTGACGTCTCCGCAGCACAGGCCCTGCCCGGGGTTTTCGCCGTCCTGACCGCCGGTGAAATTGATAAGCTTGGTGCGCGGTACTTCAACGCCGCCATGGACCAGCCCGATCTGGTCTATCCTGATAACGGGCTGCTTTGCCGCAAGGACGTCCGCTTTGTGGGCGATCCGGTTGCCATCGTCCTGGCCGACAGCCGCGCGCTGGCGGAGGATGGCGCCGCGCTGGTCGAGGTGGATTATGCGGTCGACCCGCCCGTTGTCGGCATTGCTGCGGCAAGGACCATGCCGCCGGTCCATCCCGAGTATGAAAGCAATTCCGTCGGCGCCATGGAAATGACGATCGGCGAGGACATCGACGGGATATTCGCCTCTGCCGCCCACGTGGTGGAAGACGAGATCGTCAATTGCCGGCAGACCCCGGTGCCGATGGAGCCGCGCGGATTGCTGGCGAGGCGTGAGGGCTCGGGCGAACTGACGATCAACATCGCCACCCAGGGCCCCCATATGACGGCAAACCACATTGCCGGAATATTTGGACTGTCGATCAATTCGATCCGGATTCTGGCGAAGGATGTCGGCGGCGGCTTCGGCCAGAAGGTTACCGCGCTGCGCGACGAACTGGCGGTGGTCGCCGCAGCCCTCCTGATCGACCGGCCGATCAAGTGGATCGAGGATCGGCTCGAGAACCTGACAGCCGCGTCGCAGAGCCGCGATGAGACCTGCCGCGTGCGGCTCGCGTTCGATTCCGATCACCGGCTGCTCGCCGCTGACGTCGATTTCAACATCGACTATGGTGCCTATCCCCACGCGGTGCATGGCAGTGGCGGGCTCACCTTCATGATGCTCCCGGGGCCGTATCGCTTGCCCGCCTATCGCTTCCGATCATCGGGATGGTTCACCAACACCTGTGGCGAGGCGCCCTACCGCGGGCCATGGATGATGGACATGTTCGCCCGTGAGACCATGCTCGATACTGCCGCGCGGCAGATGGGGGTCGATCCCATCGAGCTGAGGCGCAAGAACATCATCAGCAAGGCTGATCAGCCCTTCACCATGGTCACCGGCATGGTCATCGATGATGTCACCCCCGCCGAAACCATGGAGGCGGTGGTTGCCGCAGTCGATATCCCCGCGTTCCGGCGCGAACAGGAGGCGGCGCGCAAGGAGGGCCGCTATCTGGGCCTCGGAATCGCCGTGGCCATCGAGCCGACCGCGATCGCTATGGGAACCTATACGTCCGAGGTCGCCCACGTCAGGGTCGAACCCAACGGCAAGGTGACCGCGATGATGAGCACCTTTTCGCAAGGCCATGGCACACCAACCACCATGGCCCAGATCGTCGCCGATCGCCTTGGTGTCCCCTTTGGTGACGTGACCGTCGTCGAGGGCGATTCCACGCGCACCGGTTATGGATCCGGTGCGGGAGGCAGCCGTCAGGCCATCGTCGGCGGCGGTGCCGCCCGCGTTGCGACGGATATGCTGGCAGACAAGATCAAGGCCATCGCGGCTCATGCTTTCAACGGCACCCCCGAAGACGTCCTGATCGACGAAGGGATCGTGACGATCAAGGGATCAGAGACGCGCGCGACCCTCGCCGAGATCGCGCAAATGGCATATTTCGACACCGATCGCCTGCCGCACGGCATGGAAACCGGTCTTGAAACCCAATATCGGTTCCGCGCTCCTCCCATGGTCTTCGCCAACCAGGCGCACGCCGCTGTCGTCGAGGTGGATATCGAGACCGGCAAGACCAAGGTCCTGCGCTGGGTGGCCGGGGGTGATTGCGGTAACCTGATCAACCCGGCCATCGTCGAAGGCCAGATTTCCGGCGGGGTCGTCCAAGGCATTGCCGGCGTTCTCTTCGAGAAAGTCTCCTACGATGAAAACGGCCAACCGCTCGCCGCAACCTTCAAGGACTATCTCGTCCCCACCGCGCTCGATGTGCCACGGCTGGAATATGTCCACCTGTGCACGCCTTCGATAACGCCGGGTGGATTCAAGGGCGTCGGCGAGGGCGGTGCGATGATTTCACCGCCAACCCTCGTTAACGCCATCAATGATGCCCTCGCGCCTTTCGGGAAGAACTGGCTGAATATGCCCATCACCCCTGATCGGGTCGTGATCGGGTTGGCCGAGGCGATGGGTGATAGCTGAGCCGGTTCTGCCCCGTGTCCTGCAAGGCAGGAGCACGGGGCTGACGCGGCAGGATGATGGGAGCGGCGATCCGCGCCCGGTTCAATTCGTTGCAGACCAGTTGCAATCCGCTTGCGTGAGCGCACCATCGGTTTCCCAGAAAGGCCTGCCCGCGTAGCGCGCGACAATGTCTGGCGGAAGCGTTCCGGCGCTACGCACGGCGCGGACATCGCTGCGCACGGCGTGGAGCCCGGGGGCTCCGAGCTGCTCGTCGAATTCTTGCTCTTCGAAGCTTATATCTTTGAACCTGTGTGAAAAAGGCTCAATCCCGCAGAAGCGGTAAAGGCTTTGCACGACATTATCGGGAGCGCTCACCAGTGCCTGATAGGACACGATCATCAGTCGGTCGCTGGAAGCGCCATAGAAGGCTTCCTTCAGTCCGTTGAGGGCAGTCCCGACGAGACCATTGGCCAGCATCAGCCGGTCGCAGCGCGTATAGACCGACGTGTCCGGATCGCACCCGATGATGCGTGAAAGCTGCAGCGGATGGCGCAGGTACTGGTGTTCAAAGCTCTGCAGGATTTCGGCTATCGGCCTGACAAGGCAGACGAATTTTGTCTCGGGGAAAAGCTGCAGCAGCACCGGCAGCTTCTGTGTCCAGCTGCGGTTGGTGTCGAACATGATCGGCTCGGGCCGCACCGAATAGTAGCTTTCGAACAGCCCGCGCAGCACTGCCCTCCGCTCCTCGTCGGAGAACATCACGCCGAATTCGTTGGCATTGCTCAGCTTCGGCATCAGCGCGTTGACAAGGCTGAATACAGGGCTGCTCATGCCGGCACAGACTTGCGGATTCTGCCGCAGGATCGCGCCCAACAGGGTCGATCCCGATCGCGGCAGCCCCGAGATGAAGTTGATGGTTCGCATCAATAGGGCAGGCCGTCCCGCCGCTTGATCGACCGGGCCAGGTTGCCGCGGTACATATACTGCCCGAGATGGCCAAGATCGGATTGGAAGTCGGCATAGACCTTGCCGCCCATGTCGCGCCACCGACGGCAGAAGGCATAGTCTTCCGAGAGGTAGCGCTTCGTTTCCGGCTCGACCATGCAGTCGAAGAACAGCCAGTAGAGGTGCGACTTGGCTTTCTTTTCATCGCCTTCCGGCATGTAGTTGAGTTCGGGATAGTGCTCGATCATCTGGCGGAACACATCGCGCTTGATGCACATGAAGCCGGTTGGCGCTTCAGCAACCTCGATGAAATCGTCGGCGTTGAGCCTTGGAATGATCGGCTCTTCCCACATGCCCACCGGGTTGAACGGGAAGGTCGCGTGGCGGACGACGAATTCATCGAGCGTCATTGCCTCTGGGACACCTTCGGCCGGCCAGTTGAGGTTCTTGATCGGATAAATGCCGGCGACGACATCAAGATCGGAGAGCAGGAGCCGAAAGGCATCGCGCGGCTGGAACTCGATATCGGAATCGATCCACAGCAGGTGAGTATATTCCTCGTGCTCGAGGAAAAAGCGCACCATCTCGTTGCGGCCGCGGGTGACGAGGCTTTCGGAATGCATGTGGAGGGAGGTGGTCAAACCGAACCGGTTGGCGGCCATGCCGAACCGGAAGATGCTGGTGACATAGTTCATCGAGACGGCCGAGATGTAGCAGGGCGTTGCAATCAGCACGTGCATCGACTTGAGCGCTTCATCCGGCAGCATGCAAATCCCTTCCTCGTCAGTTGCATTGTAGGCGCATTTTGAGCCGGCAGATGCCGGGGTGCCAATATCAGGGGTTATTTGTTAGGGGCAATTGTTTGGTCAGCAAATGCCATTAACCAACCGAATTCCCGGTCCGATGCGCTCCGAAGGTCCCCTGCTGCCACCTTGACGCGCTGTCGCATCGTCCTTCAAGAGCAATCCCCGAGCGCGAGAGCGCCCGGGGATTGCTCTTTTTGGTCAGCAGGCCGTTGCGGATCTGGCGACTATCAGAACTGAATGCCAAATCCCGCCGAAGCGCCCGTCGTGCCCTGGCTGTCCACCGTGCCGGCGGCGCGGAAGCTCCACTTGCCGTCGTCGGTGGTCTTGGCGAGGCCCAGCGAGTAGCCGGACTGGCCGTGCCAATAACCAAAGCCGCCGCTGAACATCCACGCGCCCGGCTCGGTCGGCGACGGCATGGCTGCCATCGACATGGCCGAGGCGATGCCCGCGCTCAGCTTCCGGCTCAGGGTATCCGTGATCCAGAACACTTGGCTGCCGTTCACCGCATCCGTGCTGACTGGGTCGATCCGGCCGGCAGCGACGTTGGTGATCTGGCGTTCGGCGCCTTGCGAGCCGACCGAAACCACGCTTTGCGGGCTGTTGCCTGCAAAATTCTGGAAGCTCCAGCCATCGACGCGGGCGCCGCTGGTCGGGTTGGACGGCGCCGTGATCGAGTTCGAACCCAGAGCCACGTCGTTGGCGTTGTTGGCGCGTGAGTTGTAGCCCAGCGCTGTCGAACCGGTGGCAATCGCCGTGGCGGCAAAGCCGGCCGCAGTTGATTGCTCTGCATTGGCGTTCGCCGTCGAACCGAAGGCCGAAGCCGTGTTCGCATTGGCGATGGCGTTGTTACCGAAGGCGATGGCTTGGGTGCCCAATGCCTTGGCGCCTGCGCCGCCCGCCGTAGCCGCAACGCCGTTGGCCAGTGCCTGGACACCCGTCGCCGTGGCGGTGTTGCCGAGCGCCTGCGCCCGGTCACCAACTGCCGTGGCCGAAGTGCCGTTGGCCAGGGCTTGGACACCGGCGGCCGTGGCCGAGGTGCCGAAGGCATTGGCCCGGTCGCCGAAGGCCGAAGCTGAGGCACCGGTGGCAACCGCTGCGAAGCCGGTGGCCGTGGCATTGGCGCCCGTGGCCGTGGCGTTGGCGCCCGCCGCCGTTGCATTGGCGCCAGTGGCGACCGAGGCGAAGCCCGAAGCCGTTGCCGCGGCACCCGTCGCGTTCGACTGGAAGCCCAAAGCCGTCGCACTGGCGCCGAAGGCCAGAGCGCTGGCGCCGTAGGCTGCCGCCTGGGTGCCCGTAGCATTCGCCTGGACGCCCGTGGCGGTGGCGAGGTTGCCGTTGGCGAAGGCGCGGTCACCGCTGGCCGTGGCCGAGGTGCCGTTGGCGAAGGCGCTCGTACCCGATGCCGTGGCATTCGCACCGGCGGCATTGGCCAGGAAGCCGGTGGCGGTGGCGTTGGCGCCAATGGCATTCGACTGCTGGCCCAGCGCCGTAGCGTTCAGGCCGATCGCCTGGGCACGGTCTCCGAAGGCCGAAGCCGAGTCACCCTGGGCGTTGGCCGCGGAGCCGACTGCCGTGGCCGCCAAGCCGGTCGCCAATGCGCTGGAGCCCGCGGCGGTGGCGTTAGTGCCCGTTGCGTTAGCCTTCGTGCCGGTGGCCGTGGCATTGGCGCCGGTGGCCTTGGCGCTCGAGCCGGTCGCCGTGGCGTCCGCGCCCGAAGCGAGGGCCGAGGCGCCGGCTGCCGTGGCGTTGGTGCCGGTGGCATTGGCGAGGGTGCCGGTGGCCGTGGCATTGGCGCCCGAAGCCTTGGCCGAGGTGCCCGAAGCCGTGGCGTTGGCGCCGGTGGCATTGGCGTTGGAACCGGTGGCCGTGGCGTCAGCACCCGAGGCGAGGGCCGAGGCGCCCGCGGCGGTAGCGTTGGTGCCCGAGGCATTGGCGAGGGTGCCG
>DASTGC010000139.1:0-2602 GCA_035719485.1 Novosphingobium sp. | reverse complement strand
TGACCAACCCGGGCGTAAGACCGCCGTCATGCAGATGGGATTCGACTTCCAGGATGGGTCGCAGGGCTCGAATCCGCTCGGCCAGACCGGCGTCTTCGCCGGCTCGTGGGCCTTGCGTGGCGGAACGGCAGCGGACGGGTTTGCGCCTGACCGGCGCCCTTCTGCGCCTGACTGGGCCGGACTGATGGCGCGCTTCGCGGCGATCCATGCGCTCCGGCGCAGTTTCGAATCGTCCCCTGCGGTCGCCATGCCGGGGGGGAGCTTCCAGGCGGCCAGCGAAGCAGTACTCGCTTCGGCGCGCGGACAGGGTCAGGTCGTTAACCGTCTTTGTTCGGGCAATGGCAAAGCAGTGGCAGGCATGGTCGCAATGCTGTCGCCACCAGTCCCACGCAGGGCGACCGAGGACAACAATGATTGAGAACCAGAACATTCGCCCCGCCATGGTCATCGGTCCGCTTGGCGAGCCGTTGACCATCGATTCGCTCCCGCCCCCGTCAACCACGCGCTGGGTCGTGCGCCGCAAGGCCGAGGTCGTGGCTGCCGTGAATGGTGGCCTCCTGACGATCGAGGAGGCCTGCGAACGCTACAATCTCACGCTCGAGGAATTCGCCTCGTGGCAGCGCGCGGTCGACCGTTCGGGCATGCAGGGCCTTCGCGTCACCCGCATCCAGCATTACCGCGATCTCTACGAGCGCCAGCTGAAGTACTGACGGCGCCGCTCCGGTCCAGGCCGGAGAGGGTAACAAAATGTCGCGCCCGGGTTGCAACGATTGCGCCCGGGCGTTTGCGTCTCTATCCCGGCTTCCGCGCGATTTCCTCGGGTTGCCCGGGGAGACCGCGATCTTTACATGCAGGTTTCCCGTGCGCTCCAGCACGGACAAGGCGGCTGCCGATGAATTACGAAGCAAGGATCGAACCCGGGGACGAAGCGCCCACGGCGGAGCTTGCCCACGATCCGATCCTCAGCCGGCGCACCTGGACCATCGTTGCCGCTGCTGCCGTGCTGCTCGTCGCCATCTGGTTCCTGGTTCACCGCGGTGATCGGCCGGCCGGCGCCGATAGCGCCAGCCAGGCCGCCACGGTTACCGTAGTCGCGCCCGGGCGCACCTCCATCGTTGGCGAAATCAAGGCAACCGGCACCATCGCCGCGCGCCATGACGAGCCGGTCGGCTCTGTCGGCGAAGGCGGGCAGGTCGTCGAGGTCCGCGCGGAGGCGGGCCAGTGGGTCCGCAAGGGCGATGTCCTTGCCGTGATCGACCGCTCGGTCCAGCAGCAGGCGGTAGCCAGCCAGGCCGCGCAGATCCGCGTGGCCGAAGCCGATGCCCGCCTCGCCCAGGCCAACCTCGATCGCGGGCTGAAGCTCGTTGGTCGCGGCTTCATTTCTCGTGCCGATATCGACCGGCTGACGGCCACCCGCGATGCCGCCGTGGCGCGCGTCGGCGTGGCCCGCGCCAGCCTTGGCCAGAGCCAGGCCCAGGCTGCCAGGTTGATCATATCAGCGCCGTCCGATGGCCTGGTGCTCGAACGCAAGGTCGAGAAGGGCCAGGTGGTCGGGCCCGCCAGCGGCACGCTGTTCCGCATCGCCCGCGGCGGCGAGCTTGAAGTGCTGGCGCGCCTGTCCGAAACCGATCTTGCGGCCATCGCGCCGGGGGTGGCCGCCGATGTCACCCCGGTCGGCTCGCCGCGCACCTTCACCGGCCAGGTCTGGCAGGTCTCCCCGGTGATCGATCCGCAGACCCGGCAAGGCACGGCCCGCGTCGCTCTCGCCTATGCCCAGGAACTGCGCCCCGGCGGCTTTGCCACCGTAGTGATCCGCGCCGGGACGGTGATCGCCCCGTTGCTGCCCGAATCGGCCATCCTTTCGGACGACAAGGGCAGCTACGTCTATGTCGTCGGCGCCGGAAACAAGGTGGAGCGCCGTCCGGTGAAGACCGGGACCGTATCCGATGCCGGCATTGCGGTGGTCGAGGGCCTTTCCGGCAGCGAGCGGGTGGTGCTTCGCGCCGGCGGCTTCCTCCAGCCGGGCGAGACCGTCAATCCCAAGCTCGTGCCCGCCCGCTAGGCAGCCGGCATGAATTTCCGCAATATTTCCGCGTGGTCGATCCGTAACCCGGTGGTGCCGATCGTCCTGTTTGCCGGGCTGGTCCTTGCCGGGATCGTCAGCTTCCTGCGCATGGAAGTGCAGCAGCAGCCCGATATCGAATTCCCGATGGTGATCGTCACCGTCGCCCAGCCCGGCGCCGCGCCGAGCGAAATCGAGACCCAGATCACCCAGCGCGTGGAATCGGCTGTCCGCTCCATTGCCGGGGTCAACTCGATCAGCTCGACCGCGACGGAGGGCTCGAGCCAGACGATGATCGAGTTCCAGCTGGGCGAGAATATCAACGAAGCCGTCAACGAGGTGAAGAACGCGGTCGACCAGGTCCGCGGCGATCTGCCCGAAGGCATTCTCGAACCCTCGGTGATCAAGGCGCAGACCTCGTCCGAGCCGATCGGCTACTTCGCCGTGTCGGCGCAGGACATGACCATCGAACAGCTTTCGTGGTTCGTCGACGATACCGTGGCCAAGCGGCTGCTCGCGATCCAGGGCATGGCCAGCATC
>DASTGC010000138.1:0-4880 GCA_035719485.1 Novosphingobium sp. | reverse complement strand
ATCACCGTAATGTGCGCGCCACGCCGGCACAGCGGGCGCCATGGCACCATCCCGGTCCTGACAGACCACCAAGGATGCCGTCCATGCGCAAGCTGACCATCGCCACCGTGCTCTCCACCCTCGCCGCCCTGCCCCTCGCCCTCGCCGTGCCCAGCATGGCCGAGGCCGCCCCCTGCCGCGACGCCAAGGGCCGCTTCACCAAGTGCCCCGCCGCCGCGGTGACCACGACCACCTCGAAAAAGACCGCTATCGCCAAACCGGCCGCTCCGGCGGTGAAGGTCACGAAGACCAAGGTCACGGTGAAGAAGGGCCCGTGCAAGGACGCCAAGGGCAAGTTCGTGAAGTGCAAGTAAGCCGGGCTCAGCTCCGGACTTGAAAGCGCAGGATTAGCCCCTCCCTGACCCCTCCCGCTTGCGCGAGGGATCAGGGGCAGGCTTGAAAGGTGCCAGTGAGAGAGTTGGGCCCACTTCGGGATTCGGATCCTGGATAGGTAGGACTTCCCTACTCCGCCGCGATCCCCGCCGAGCCGAACATGTCCACCTCGGCCTCGCCCGAAGCCTCCGCCGCATCCTCGCCGTTGGCGGCTTCCTTGGCCTTCTGGCGCTTGTCGAAGGTGGCCCAGACGTCCTGCCAGTTGCCGCGGGTGGCGCCCTTCGAATATTCGGTCGCGCGGGTTTCGAAGAAGTTGGCGTGTTCGACGCCGTTCAAGAGCGGGGTCAGCCAGGGGAGCGGGTGGTCGTCGATCATGTAGACCGGCTGGAGGCCGAGCTGGCCGAGCCGCCAGTCGGCGATGTAGCGGATGTAGCGCTTGATTTCCTTGGCGCTCATCCCCGGCACCGGGCCCATCTCGAAGGCGAGGTCGATGAAGGCGTCTTCGAGGCGCACGGTCTTCTGGCAGCAGTCGATGATGTCTTCCTTGACCGCCTTGGTCAGGCAATCGCGCTCCTTGACGAAGGCGTGGAACAGGCGGGTGATGCCTTCGCAGTGAAGGCTCTCGTCGCGCACCGACCATGAAACGATCTGGCCCATGCCCTTCATCTTGTTGAAGCGCGGGAAGTTCATCAGCATGGCGAAGGAGGCGAAGAGCTGCATGCCCTCGGTAAAGCCGCCGAACATGGCGAGGGTGCGGGCGATATCCTCGTCGCTGTCCACCCCGAAGGTGTGCATGTAATCGTGCTTGGCCTTCAGCTCCTCGTATTCGAGGAAGGCGGAATATTCGCTCTCGGGCATGCCGATGGTATCGAGCAGGTGCGAATAGGCGGCGATGTGCACCGTCTCCATGTTGGAGAAGGCGGTGAGCATCATCTTGATCTCGGTCGGCTTGAACACGCGGCCGTACTTGTCATGGTAGCAATCCTGCACCTCGACGTCGGCCTGGGTGAAGAAGCGGAAGATCTGGGTGAGCAGGTTGCGCTCATGCTCGCTGATCTTCTGCGCCCAGTCACGGCAATCCTCGCCCAGGGGGACTTCCTCGGGCATCCAGTGGATCTGTTGCTGGCGCTTCCAGAACTCGTAGGCCCAGGGATATTCGAAGGGCTTGTAGGTGTTGCGGGCTTCGAGCAGCGGCATGGGACGAGTCTCCGGATCAAGCGGTCAATATAGGATGCAGAGGCACGCAAACGAAGGGTGCCGCAGGCGCGTGGCTGGGGAAAACGCGCTCATGCGATCTCGGCGTCCTGCCGCCCGGCGCCGACGGGATGGGCCGGGATGGTCACGCAGGTGTAGACCGCCTCGACCGCGCCGTCGTTGCGCCAGGCATGGATGATCCCGCGATCGACGCAGACATCGCCCGGGCGCAGCACCTTTTCGCCGGTTTCGGTGATCAGCGTGATCTCGCCAGAAATGATCGTCAGGTAGTCGATCGTGTCGGTCGCGTGCATCGCGGCGTAGATGCCGGGCGGCATGCGCACCAGCAGGAAGAGCGTGCCGCCCGCGTGCATCGGGCCGATCGTGTCAACGGGTGGCGGCGGGCAGGGCGCGGCATTGTCCGCCGGGACGGACGCCGTCGCCCAGGCGAGGCCGACCGCCGGAATCGCATGGGGCACGGCATCATCATGGGTGAAGCAGCTGCGCCCCGCGGCATCGAGCCCGGTGACGACGCGGCGGGTGATGCCGGCGGGGGTGGCCTTGTTCATGCGGATTTCCTCTCCGGCTGGCCCGGCAACCTGTCGCAACCGGCGCGCGCCCGAACCGGCCGGCGCGCTTGCCCTCGGAACTGCGCCCGGGTCCGCGCGCTGGAGCGAATGACGGGGCCGGTACATCCCCCTGCCGGTCCCGCACCTTTTCCAGGAGATGTGCCATGGGTGAATATGAACCCAACGATTCCCGCAACGTGACCGGCGCGAATAACAAGGCGAGCCAGAATGAGGGCAATCCGAATACCAGCCAGGGCGGCCAGCATTGGCAGCAGAGCTCGCACCAGACCCAGCCCGGCGCTATAAACGACCCTGCCCAGAACCAGCAGAACCCGATCTCGCAAAGCAGCCAGCAAGGCCACGGGCAGGACCCGGGCATGCGTTCTCAGCAACAGCAGTTCCAGCAGGGCGGCGGGCAGATGGGCGGCTCGGGCCAAACCGGCGGCCAGATGGGCGGTGGGTCGGGCTACCAGGGCACTGCGGCCGGAGGCCAAAATCCGTCGATGCGGCAGCAGGATAGCGGCAGCTCCAGCCGCTTCGCCGGGCAGATCCGCGAGCACATGGAAGTGATCGGCGCCGACGGCGTCCACCTCGGCACGGTCGACCATGTCGACGGTGACCGGATCAAGCTGACCAGGCGCGATTCCGGCGCGGGGTTTGAGGAGGGCCAGCATTCCGGCCATCACCATTACCTGTCGCTCGGCCTCGTCGCCGGGATCGAAGGCGACCGGGTGCGGCTTTCGGCCAATGCCGATGTCGCCTACGGGATGGAAGAGGAAGAGGGCGGCGGCGCCTAGGCTGTCCGCATCTATTTCCAGAACCAACCGGGCTTCGCGCCGCGCGAGGCCCGGTTGCGCCACATCTGCACGTACATCCAGATCCCCGACAGACTGAAGAAGACCATCGCGAAGCCCGCAAGCGTCGCGATGAAAATGCCCGCCGGCCCGAAGCTCTTGCCTGAATGGAGGTCGTGCAGGAAGCCGACCACCGACTTTCCGCCGCCCTTCGGCCGACAGACCAGCGTTTCGGGACAGACGAAGCCCGCCGGCAGGGCGCTTGTCGCCGCCGGGGCCTTGGACACGAACCACGGCACGACCTGGCTGAGCACGCCCGTAATGGCGATCCACACCAGGAACACCCCGAAGAACACGACCAGCCAGCGATGCCACTTGCGCATGAAAACCAACCCCTACAGCTGCGCGACCTGAAGCCGCTTCAGCAGGGGTGGTTCCCGCGGGCAATCCGCAAAGTGTCGCAGAGCGTCGCGCCGCGCCTGCCGAGGAGGAGGGCACGATCATCGCCGATGTCCTGCCCCTCGCCCGCCATCACTGGCAGGCGAGGCACTCCTCGTAGTCGGTCTGCCCGGCGGAAAGCTCGATCTTCGGCGCCTCGGCGGTGTTGTCCGCCTCGACCCCGCCGGCGAACCCGGCGCGCTGGACCGACTTGCTCCGCAGGTAGTAGAGCGACTTGATCCCGCGCTCCCAGGCCTGGAAGTGGAGCATCATCAGGTCCCACTTGTCGACATCGGCCGGGATGTAGAGGTTGAGGCTCTGCGCCTGGTCGATATAGGGCGTGCGGTCCGCCGCGAATTCGAGCAGCCAGCGCTGGTCGATCTCGAAGGAGGTCTTGTAGACCGCCTTCTCCTCGGGGCTGAGGAAATCGAGGTGCTGGACCGAGCCGCCGTGTTCGAGGATCGAGTTCCACACATTGGTGGAATCCTTCGACTTCGCCGCCAGCAGCTTCTGCAGGTAGGGGTTCTTCACGACGAAGGAGCCCGAGAGGGTCTTGTGCGTGTAGATGTTGGCCGGGATCGGCTCGATGCAGGCCGAGGTGCCGCCGCAGATGATCGAGATCGACGCGGTCGGCGCGATTGCCATCTTGCAGGAGAAGCGCTGCATCACGCCCATGTCGGCCGCGTCCGGACAGGCGCCGCGTTCCTGGGCCAGCAGCAGGCTCGCCTCGTCGGCCTTAGCCGCGATGTGCTTGAACATCTTGAGGTTCCAGGCCTTGGCCATGGCGCTCTCGAAGCCGATGCCCTTCAACTGCAGGAACGAGTGGAAGCCCATCACGCCCATGCCGACCGAGCGTTCGCGCATGGCCGAATACTTGGCGCGGGCCATCTCGTCGGGCGCGCGGTCGATATAGTCCTGCAGCACGTTGTCGAGGAAGCGCAGGACATCCTCGATGAAGCGCTCGTCCTTGTTCCACTCGTCCCAGGTTTCCAGGTTGAGCGAGGACAGGCAGCAGACCGCCGTGCGATCATTGCCCAGATGGTCACGGCCCGTGGGCAGGGTGATTTCCGAGCAGAGGTTCGAGGTCGAGACCTTGAGGCCGAGATCGCGGTGATGCTTGGGCATCATCCGGTTCACCGTGTCGGCGAAGACGATATAGGGCTCGCCGGTAGCGAGGCGGGTCTCGACCAGCTTCTGGAACAGGCTGCGGGCATCGACCTTGCCGCGCTCCGAGCCGTCCTTGGGGCTGCGCAGGGTGAACTCGGCCCCATCGCGCACGGCTTCCATGAACTCGTCGGTCAGCAGGACGCCGTGGTGGAGGTTCAAGGCCTTGCGGTTGAAATCGCCGCTCGGCTTCCTGATCTCGAGGAACTCCTCGATCTCGGGGTGCGAGACATCGAGGGAGCAGGCCGCCGAGCCGCGGCGCAGCGAGCCCTGGCTGATCGCGAGGGTGAGGCTGTCCATCACGCGGACGAAGGGGATGATGCCGCTGGTCTTGCCGTTGAGGCCGACG
>DASTGC010000137.1:0-4374 GCA_035719485.1 Novosphingobium sp. | reverse complement strand
CGGAATCGCAGCAGGTAACGGCAAAGCCTTCAGCCTCGAGCGCAGCGGTGATGACGATTGCGATCGACGCATCGTCCTCGACGAGAAGAACGCTCATGCTGCCCTGCTCCTGCTGGACCGGCGCGGCTCCTGGGCGAGTGGAAGATGGATGTGGAAGTGCGTCCACCCGCTGGGGCCCCGGCTGTCTTCCTCGCGCTCATGGGTGATGCGCCCGTTCATGTCGCGCACCAGCTTGCGCACGAGGGCGAGGCCGAGGCCCTGCCCGCTCTTCTTGGTGGTCACGAACGGCTCGAAGATATGGTCGCGCATGGCCGGGTCCACTCCGGGTCCATTGTCGGACACGCGCAGTTCGATCGGCAGACGAACCGGCTTCCCGTCGCTCACCGCGTGGAGCTGGAGCCCGCTGGAGAAGCGCGTGCGAACGATAATCCGTGGATTGGGCTCCCCGCGCGAGGCTTCGGCGGCGTTGGACAGCAAGTTGATGAGCACCTGGACCAGCGCATCGGTGCTGCCGAGCACCGGCGGCAGCGAGGGATCGAACTCCTCCTCGATCCTTGGCGCCTTGCCGGCGGCATCGATGATCGCCCGGGCGCGGCGCACGGCCTCGTGGAGGTTGCAGGGTGCGACCGGCGCGGCAGTCCGGCGCGACAGGGTCTGCATCTCGTCGATCAGCTTGGCGATGCGATCCACCTCGTCCGCGATCAGCCCGGTTAGCGCCCGGTCCTTTTCGCTGACCTTGCGGCCGAGCAACTGCGCCGCGCCGCGGATTCCGGCGAGCGGGTTCTTGATCTCGTGGGCGAGGATTTCGGGCGCGCGCAGCACCGAATCTTCGGACCTGCCCGGATCCTCCCCAAGGGCTTCGGCGGCGCTTGCGTCCTGCAGGCTGACGACCTGCCACTCTGGCGCATCGATGACCGGACCGATGGTGAGATCGAGGCGGCGGCGGCCAAGGCCGGGAATGGTTGCCCAAACGTCGCGGGCGGAAAGGGGGCTGTCGGTATCTTCGGCGCGGTCGATCAGTCGCGGTTCGTCGAACCGGATCAGTTCGAACAGCCGTCGGCCTGAAATGCGTCGCAGGCTCTGGCCGAGGAACTGCTCGGCCGCGGGGTTGGCGCCGGCGATCTTCTGCTCGGGGCCGACCAGCAATACTGCGACTGTCAGGCTGGCAAGCTGGCGCCAGGCGTCGGGAACAGGGCCCGCCGAACTCGTCATCGCGCCTCAGGCGGCCTGGCGCGAGAGGAACGGGGCATAGAAGTCGGCAAGGCTGCGCACGACCTCTTCGGGATCGTCGACGAAGTTGACTTTGTTGCGGAACTCGGCCGATCCGGACAGGCCCTTGGTGTACCAGCCAAGGTGCTTGCGCGCCATCTTCACTCCGGTTTCCCGCCCGTAGAGCATGAGCATGGCCTCGTAATGCTCGCGCAGGGTCTCGTACTTGAGGTCCATCGACGGATCGGGCAGCGCCCCGCCCGTCTTCCACCAGTGCATTACCTGGGCCAGCAGCCACGGCTTGCCATAGGCCCCGCGCCCGATCATCACGCCGTCCGCGCCCGATTGCTCCAGCGCCGCGGCGGCATCCTCGATCCCACAGATGTCCCCATTGACGATGACGGGGATAGACACGGCTTCCTTCACCCGACGGACAAATGCCCAGTCGGCGCTGCCCTTGTACATCTGGTTGCGGGTGCGGCCGTGGACCGTAATCATCTTCGCGCCGATGTCCTCCGCGATGCGCGCGAGTTCTGGGGCATTGAGGCTGTCATGGCACCAGCCCATCCGCATCTTCACCGTGACCGGGATCTTCACGGCCTTGACCGTAGCCTCGATCAGCCGGGTGGCGAGCGGAATGTCGCGCATCAGGGCCGAGCCGGCATCGCCGTTCACCACCTTTCGCACCGGGCAGCCCATGTTGATGTCGATGATCGCGGCGCCGCGGTCTTCCTGCAGCCTGGCCGCCTCTCCCATCTGCTCTGGCTCGCAGCCGACCAGCTGCATCGAGACCGGGTCCTCGATCGGATCCCATTCGGCCTTCTGCAGCGACTGGCGCGTTTCCCGGATCGCGGCCGGGCTGGCGATCATCTCGGTGACGTTGAGCCCAGATCCAAACCGCCGCACCAGCCGGCGGAACGGCAGGTCGGACACGCCGGTCATCGGAGCCAGTACGACCGGGCAGTCGATCGTGACGGGGCCGACCTGGATCGGCTTCAATGGTGGCGGGGGCGGGAGTGCGGTCATTTGGAGACAACTGCCTAAAAAACAGGCAGCGCATAGTGGATTGTCCTGCGTCCCGCAAGGGATTACCGGCGCGCAGCCATGCCCGCGCATTCCGCCCTTGCCTCCGGTACAGCCGCCGTCGTCGTCGCCGCGGGAGCGGGACTGCGCGCGGGCCAGCCTGTGCCAAAGCAATTTGCCCCGTGGCGCGGCAAACCGGTGGTCCGCCACTCGGTCGAAGCCCTGCTTGCCGCCGGTGCCGCGCCGGTGGTGGTGTGCATCCCGCAAGGCGCAGAGGGCATCGCGGCGCGGGCCCTCTACGGCCTCTCCGTGCGCTTCGTGGTCGGGGGCGCAACCCGGCAAGCCTCGGTGCGCGCGGGACTAGAGGCACTGGTTGGGGATGCCCCAATGCTTGTCCTGATTCACGATGCCGCTCGCCCGAGCCTCCCTCGCGCCGTAATCGACCGGCTGGTTGCGGCCGTGGAATCCGCACCTGGTGCGATCCCGGTGCTCCCGGTGGTGGACAGCGTCTGCCACGCCGATGGCACACCTGCCGATCGTTCCGCCCTGCGCCGGGTGCAGACGCCGCAGGCCTTTCGCTTTGCCGAGATCCTTGCCGCCCATCGTGGCTGGCCGGCGACAACCGATGCCGGGGACGATGCGCAAGTGGCTCAGGCGGCCGGGCTGGAAATCGCACTCGTCGATGGAGACGAAGCCTTGCACAAGCTTACCTTCAGCAGCGATTTCACAAGCAGCCTGCAACCGGTCCGAATTGGCACCGGCTACGACGTGCACCGCCTGAGCGAGGGCGAGGAGCTTTGGCTGTGCGGGGTCAGGGTCAATCACACCCACGGCCTCGCGGGGCATTCCGACGCCGATGTCGCGATCCATGCCCTGGTCGATGCCCTGCTCGGCGCGATCGGGGCCGACGATATCGGCGCGCATTTCCCGCCGTCCGATCCCCGCTGGAAGGGGGCGGCATCGGATCAGTTCCTCGCTCATGCCATGCGGCTGGTCGTCGAAGCCGGCTACATGATTGGCAATGTCGACCTGACCATCATCTGCGAGGCGCCGAAGATCGGGCCTCACCGCACGGCAATGCGGATGCAACTTGCCCGCCTGATGGGCGTTGACATGAGCGCGGTGAGCGTCAAGGCGACGACCACCGAGGGACTCGGACCCACCGGCCGGCGCGAGGGCATTGCCGCCCAGGCGGTGGCTACCCTGGTCCGCGTCTGAAACTGCCGGGATAGACCATGGCCCGCTTCGTCACGCCCATTGCTGCCCTCCTGTTCGCGCTGCCGCAGGTCGCCCTTGCCGCCGAGCCGGTGTGCCTGACCCCGCGGGAGTTCACCGCCATGTCGACCTATGCCCTGCCGAGCCTGATCGAAGGTGCCGCCCGGACCTGCGCCACCCAGCTGCCGGAGAGCGCATTCCTGCGCCGCAGCGGCACCGAACTGGCGGAACGTTATGGTGCGGGCAAGGATCGCGCCTGGCCGGAAGCGCGCGCCGCGTTCATAAAGATGAGCGGGTCACGCGACCAGGGCGCTGCTCAGTTGCTTGCGATCATGCCCGACGATTCGCTCAAGGACATGGCCGATGCCGCCTTCACCGGGATAGTTGCCGGGCAGATCAAGCCGGGCTCCTGCGCCACCATCGATCGCATCGTCGCCCTGCTCTCCCCCCTTCCTGCCGAAAACACGGCGGAACTGATCGCGCTTGCCGCCGGGCTGGGGGCGAAGACGGGCGAGGCACGGGTCGGCAAGTTCGCGCTGTGCAAAGCCTGACAACAGAGCCTCTCCAGATGACCGAATCCAACCTTCCCGCCGAACTCGTCGCCCTTGCCCGCCGGGTGGTCGAGGAGAACGCCGCCAGGGGGCGCAAGGTCGCGGTCGCGGAAAGCTGCACCGGCGGCCTGGTGGCCGCGGCGCTGACCGAGATTCCGGGTTCTTCGGCCGTGCTCGACCGCGCCTTTGTAACCTATTCCAATGAGGCCAAGCAGGACCTGCTCGGCGTTGCCGGCGACATCCTCGATACCTTTGGCGCCGTTTCCATCGCCTGCGCCTGGGCCATGGCCGAGGGAGCACTCCGCCACAGCCGGGCCGATGTGGCCGTGGCGATCAGCGGGGTAGCGGGACCGGCCGGGGGATCGGACCAGAAGCC
>DASTGC010000136.1:0-20410 GCA_035719485.1 Novosphingobium sp. | reverse complement strand
CGGCATGACGGCCACAATCCGGTTCTGATTGTCCAGTTCTGACTATTGGGGGCGGTCGGAAACTTCGTTTCCGGCCGCCTCTTTTTTGCCTGTTGCGAGTTCGCTCTGAAAGACAGACTGCCTTCCGTCTGGCTCAAAAACTGACCGGTCCTGGACAAATTAGGGATGCGCCGATGCTGCAGGGGATGCCATACTGATGGCGTGGCGTCGTCGGCGCGGAAATCTCGAGCCAAGCATAGCCGAACGGCAATGACGTTAAACTGGAGCTGGCGCTCCACAACGAACTGGGAGAATACCACATGCGCTTTTGTCTGCATGCGCCGCTGGGGGTGATCACCCCGGGCGAATTCCAGAATATGGCGGCCGTGCGCAAGATCGCGGGCGCGCTCGAGGCTGCCGGGATCGACGCATGCTACGTCACCGACCATCCGGCGCCCGATGCGCAATGGCTGCATGCCAATGGCCATGACGCGCTGGACCCGTTCACCGCCCTTGGCTTCCTGGCGGCTGCGAGCACGAAGCTGCTGCTGATGTCGTTCGTCATCGTCCTGCCCTACCGCAATCCGTTCATCACCGCGAAGGCGGGTGCTACGCTCCAGGTCCTGTCGGACGGGCGGTTCATCATGGGTGCCGGCGGCGGGTATCAGAAGGTCGAATTTGAGGCCATCGGCGTCGACTTTCACAAGCGCGGTGCGCTGTTCAACGAGGCGCTGGAGGTTATCGACCTGGCCTGGCGGGGCGGCGCGGTCGTCAAGCAAGGCAGTAGTTTCAATGCGATAGGAAACGAACCGCGACCAGTGCCGGTGCCGCGTCCCCCGATCTGGATCGGGGGTTCGACCGACAAGGCGGTTGAGCGCGCGGCCAAGTGGGGCGATGGTTGGCTACCGGTTTTCGCCGCTCCGACCCTTGCAAAAATCAATCGCGAAACCTTCATCCAAACCGAAGACGAGCTGCGCGCAAAAATCGTCCGGCTTAGGGAACTGCGGGAGGCCGCCGGCAGGACCGGACCCTTCGAGATCGGCATGGCCCCCAAGAACAAGCTGGAGGTCGGCACGCGGGCCGACGCGGATCGCTATCTGGAGGACATGTCGAAGCTTGCCGAAGCCGGCGTGACCTGGGGGATCGGCGATCTGCCGCACGCGACCTTGCAGGAATATCTCGATGCCGTTCAATGGTTCGGCGAGGAGGTGATCGTCCGTATGGACACTGGCCTCAAGGGGCGCAGCTAGAATTGGGAGAATGGCTGATGCAGGAATTGATGGATGCGGTTGCGGCCCTGACGAAGCGCGTCGAAGAACTCGAGGATGAGCGGGCGATCAGGCTTATCCTGAACAATTACGCTCTTGCGGTCGATGGCAACAATGCCGACCGGATGGCTGCCCTGTATGCAGAAGACTGCGAGATCGACATCGATTCCGCTGCTTTCTTCTATGGTCGCGAGGATGCGAAACGCATCGTCACCGGCGATGCGCATCAGTCCATCCTGCCAAACTGTGTGCACCTAATGGGGCCCTGGTCGATCGCCATCGACGGCGACAAGGCCGTGGCGACAGGTTACGCGACGATCTTCGTCAGGGAAGAGGGCGTCGTCGGGGTCTGGCGGCAGGCGTATGGCCGGTGGGAACTGGTCAAGCGCGACGGACGATGGCAGATTCTCAAGCGTACTTCGCGCACCACTGGCAAGGTTGAATCGCAGGACGTGCTGAACGCCGCCTTCTGAAAGGCGGGCGGGGCAGTCAGCCTGTCCCGTCCGCCGTCTGTCGCGCTACCGCACCGTGTAGGTCGCCTTGGTCACCTTGTCGCGGTCGAGGCGGGACAGGCGGTTGCCGATCTGCGTATACTTGTAGGAGTTCCGCACCGCCGCGAGATAGGGCATGTCGAGCGCTTCCCACATCGCACGCACCGTGCCTTGGGTGGCAATGGTCGGCTTCTCCGCGATTTTTGCGGCGAGCCGGCGTGCTTCCGTAAGCAGGTCGGCCCGGGGCACCACTTGCGACACGAGGCCGATGCGCAGCGCTGTATCCGCGCCGATGCGCTCGTCGTTGCCCATCAGGACCATCCGCATGATCTCGCCATAGGGCATGCGGTGCGATGCGCCGATCGGCTCGCAGGCCGAGACCAGGCCGAAGCTGACATGCGGATCGAAGAATTGGGCGTCCTCCGAGCACAAGATCATGTCGCTCTCGTTGAGGAAGTAGAAGGCGCCGCCGGCGCACATGCCGTGAACCGCGGTGATGACGGGCTTCCACACCATGTTGTGCTTAGGGCCGAGCGATTCGGCCGGATCGCGCTCGTCGAAGGGCATGTCCGGAAATTCCTGCATGCGGTCGACCATGTCGGCACCCGTGCAGAACGCGCGGTCGCCGGCGGCCGAGAGTACCGCCGCATTCAGGTCGGGATCGCGCTGGAACAGTTCCCAGGCCGCGCGGATCTCGTCCATCATCCGCTGGTTGAACGAGTTCAAGCGCTGGGGGCGGTTGAGGATGAGCGAAAGGACGCGATCCTCGCCCTTGTCGTAGATTATGGTCTCGAAGTTCTCGGGTGTGAGGTCTGTCATCTGGAGTCCTGTCAAAAGATTACGTCATTGAAATTATGAGAGTTTACGAGAGGCGTCAGGCTGGTCCGCCAGGCTGGCCCGCAGTCCGGAAATTGAGCTCGAGGGTAACCCCGTTGGGATCGTTGACGAGTATCTGCCTGAGGCCGAGGCGCGGATAATCGGCGACCTTGTGCGGGTGCCCGCCATCGGTGATGCGCTTCATCATCTGGTCAAAATCGTCGCAAGCGAAGGCGACGTGATCGATAACGCCCGAACCGTCGCTATCGAGATCGATGGTTCCGGCAAGATCGCCGAGTCGCGCGGATATTCCGGTGACCATCCGATCGCGCTGGGCCGCGTCGAGCCTGATGACATGGACAACTGGAACGCCCGTGTCGTCATAGAGCCAGGCACCCTGCCCCTTGGCCCCGGGGAACGGTCCGCTGCGCAGGCCCACGATCTCTTCGTAGAACGCGATAGTTGCATCAAGATCGAAAGTGCGCAGGTTCCAGTGTTCGAGCCGCGGCATTGAGTGGTTCCTCCTGAGCGTTCTTCCCGTCAGCCAAGTTGAATGCCTTCCGCATATCTCCGCTTGCTCTCCGGATGCGGTCGGGCCAGCAGTCCATTGATTGCCGCGATGAAGGCTGCGGGCTGATCAAGCATGATGTGATGCCCGGCTCCCGGAACCTCTACGGGAGCTCCGCATGCCGGCATGTGCGCCAGGAAATTCGCAACATTGGATTCAGTCATGAACGTACTGTCGCCGCCGCGCAGAAGATCAACCGGAAGGCGCTTATACGACATCTCCTGAATCATTCCGTCTCGTTCGATTCCGATGATTGTTGCAGGGTCGAATTTCCAACGCCACCGTCCATCATCGGATTTCACCACGGAATGTCGGGCGACGTAGTCCAGGATCTCGGGATTGTTCCCGGCGCTGGGGGGCATCAGCCGATAGCGGGACAGCGCCTCTTCGAGGCTGTCGTACGACCGCTCCTGCTGGCTGGGAAGGACGTCGGTAGGATTGGGGATGAAGATCCTTGCATCGACCACGATTGCGCGGTCGAACACGTCGGGGTCAGTCAGGGTTGCGTAAAGCGCGGATATTGCACTGAAGCTGTGCCCTACGACGACCACGTCGGTCAGCCCGAGGTGGCGAGCAATGGCAACCAGCTCGCGCGAGTATTGCCGCCGCGAATATTGGGGGCGGCGGGCGCTGTCCCCCATGCCGGTGAGATCTGGCGCGACCACCCGGAACCGGTCGGCGAAACGGGGCGCAATGTGATCCCACCAACGCGCATGGGCTAGCATGCCATGTACCAGCAGCATCCCGGGCTTGCCGGTATTGTCGAGGCCCCAGGACCGATAGCTCATCATCGCTCCTTCGACGTCGAAACTGCCGACCTGGGCAGCATTGTCGCCGATCGGGCGCTGGCTCGTCGACACTTCCATAGGTGCGTCACACTCTCTGCATATCGCCGCCGGGATCACGCACCCGACATGCGCCGCGGACTGTGTCTGGCGATGCATCCGAGCGCATTTTGAGGCGCTTCTTGACGGGCGGGAGCCATCTGTCAATCCAACGGATCCGGGGTTTTTAGCTCGCTTGACCAAAGTTTAGATGCGTGGATTGCACTAGCCAACCCGGACCTGATCTGCAAAGGTGACTCTAGTGTCAAAAATGGAGAGGATCATGCTGTGCAAGCCAATGGCGCGGGGCTTCGGCGCGACGATCGAAGATATCGACCTTTCGGTTGAGCTCAGCACCGACCAGGTCGAGCAACTGTTGCGATCGCTCTACAAGCACCGCTTCCTCGTCATCCCGGACCAGCAGCTGGATGAGACCAGCTACCCGGTATTTGCCCGGCGGCTGGGCAAGCCGATCACCTTCTTCGATCCCGCCCAGCGCGACAGCGAACATCCGGAACTGATCGTGATCACCAATGCAGCGGACACGATCGAACAGAACCGCGACTTCGCGATGCACTGGCATACGGATGGGTCCTATGAGGATCCGCCCGCCAGCATCACCGTGCTCTACGGCGTCGAGGCCCCTGCCGTGGGTAACGAGACGCGGTTCTGCGACATGGTTGCGGCCTATGCCGCCCTCGACGACGAGATGAAGGCCAGGCTCGAGGATGTCGTTGTCATCCACGGGAAGGGTAACAAGAAGCTGATGCTGGAGGGCGAATACCGTGGCCGTGCCGACGTCCCGTCGCTGCCCCAGGTCTATCACCGCCTTGTCCAGAACCACCCGGTCACCGGCGAGAAGCTGCTCTACGCGGCGGCCGGATCACCGGCTGGGATCGTCGGCATGGACGAAGAGGAGGCGCTCGACCTGCTCCTCAAGGTGAAGGTCCACGCGACGCAGGACCGGTTCACCGCCGAAGGCGCCGCGCGAACCGGTGGCTTGCTGATCTGGGATAACTTCGCTGTCCTGCATGCCGCGACACCGACGCGGTACAGCGACAAAGATGGCGAGCGCCGGCGGATCTACCGCATCAGCACGCGCGAGATTCCGCAGCTTTCGCCGGTCGCCAGCGCATAGGCGCGCTGGGCTTGCCCGGCAGTTCGATTAGTCAGTCCGCGCCCTCGTTTCGGCGGAATCCGCAGGTTATCAGGAATCCCGCTGTGCTGAACACGAGCAGGAAGGCAAAGGCGGTCGAATAGACCGACACCGCCGATCCCGAAGTGCCAAGTACTGCTGCGCCAAGGATTATGGTCAGGATCTGTGCGCCCAGTGTGACGGATATGCTCCGCACCAGCGTGACCATGCCGATCGCTTCGCTGACGCGGGCCTGCGGCGATATGCGCATGACGTTGTTGTTCACTCCGACCAGGCACATGCTGCCTCCGATCGTGCAGGCGACGATGGCTGCGAAGATTGCCCAGAACGAGTGGAATCCGGCCAGCAGCAAGGCCCAGCTCGCCATGTTCAGTCCAAATCCCGTCAGCGCGATGAAGCGCTCGCCCAGACTTTCGCAAAGGTGTCCCGAGAGGGGCGTGGTGATGGTCGACGCGATGTTGCCGGGAATTTTCAGCGCGCCGGCGGCCGCCGCCGTCAACCCGAGGCCGATCCCCGTCGCCGGCGATTGCTGGAGCAGCATCATCATGACCAGCGTCAACTGAAAAGGGGCAAGGCCCACCATGAAGATGGAAAGATTGGCAAGGGCGAGTTCCCTTTGCGCCAGCATTTTCACGTCCAGCAACGGATTGCTGTGCCTGTACTCATACCTGATCCACACGGCGATGATCGCCAGTGAGCCGAGCGTCAGGCCAATGAAGCGGTAATCTCCGAAGCCCCAATCCTTCAGCTTGCTGATGGCTATCAGCAAGGCCACAACCCCTGGGACGAACAGGATCCCGCCCACGATATCGAGGTCCCGGGAATGCGGATGCGGTTGGCCGGGCGGCACAAGAATCTGGACCATGAGCGCGGATGCTCCCGCTAAAATCGCGCTCAGCCAGAATAGAATGCGCCAGTGATAATTGTCCACGATCCAGCCGCCGATGACGAGACCGGCCAGCGCGCCGAGCGCAGTTGCGGTGAGGAGCACGCCGCTCGACAGACTCCGGTAGCGCTCTGGAATGCTGTCCCTCAGGATTCCGTAGCACAGCGGGAAAATGCCCCCGGTCAGACCCTGGAGGGCGCGACCGGCGATCACCCCGGCGAGGCTGCTGCTGTTTGCGCTGATGATGGAGCCCGCAGCGGCCACGGCCAGGGTGATGACGATGATCCGCCTGTGGCCGTAGAGGTCACCCATCCGGGCGCAGATGGCGGCCGCCGCCGCAGCGACGACGAGATAGGCAGAGACTATCCAGCCCACCCCAACCGGATCGCGAAGTTCGAGATAGAGGGACTTGAGTGCCGCCAGGATCATCTGGTTCTCGAACGTGGCGGTAACATCGGCAACAACCAGCGCGGCGAGTATCAGCGGCCAGGCCTTTTCCGGCCGGGTTGCCTGTGATCCGACTGCGCCTGCCATCCAGCTCTCTCCATATTTTGCTTGTCAATCTGCCTCAGCATCGCAATGGCAAAGGCAGTCAGCAAGCGCAAAAGCTTGGGATAGACCCAAAGGTTGCCGGTACCGGGGTTGGTCAAACTCGCGCTTGGATATGGATGTGGCGGAAGGCCGAAGTGCTGGCGGCGCGGCGCTGGCCTGAAGTAATAGGATTGTTCGCGGCAGCCTATGCTGCCCCTACCTGCAATTTATTTCGGAGAGACTAGATGGGTGAAGCATATATCATCGACGCCGTGCGCACGCCACGCGGGCTCGGCAAGGTCGGCAAGGGCAAGCTGGCCCACATGCACCCCCAGCATCTCGCCGCCACGGTGCTGAAGGCAATTGCTGAGCGCAATCGCCTGAAAACCGACGAAGTCGACGACGTGATCTGGTCGGTCAACATGCAGATCCGCAAGCAGGGTATGGATCTGGGACGCATGGCCGCGCTCGATGCTGGCTATGACATCAGGTCTTCGGGCGTGACGCTCAGCCGATTCTGCGGCGGCGGCATCACCGCGGTCAGCCTCGCGGCGGCCCAGATTATGGCCGGAATGGAAGATTGCATCGTTGCCGGCGGTACCGAGATGATGTCGCTGACCAACGCCATGGCCAAGGAGGATCTCGAGGCAGGTTACGAGCCGCTGGGGATCAGTGCCGGCAATGCCCGGTTGCAGGCTTCGCATCCGCAAACGAGCCAGGGCGTCGCCGCTGACGCCATCGCCACCATGGAGGGGTTCACCCGCGAAGATCTGGACCGGGCCGGCGTGATCAGCCAGGAGCGCGCGGCCGTGGCCATCGCCGAGGGCCGGTTCGACCGGTCACTGGTCCCGGTGATCGATGCCGACGGGAATCTGGCGCTTGAGAAGGACGAAATTCCGCGGCCCGGTACCCGGATGGAGGATTTGGCTGCGCTGAAGCCGGCCTTTGCCGCCGCGCTCGACATGCCCATGAACAAGAGCGGGCAGACCTTCCGCCAGGCGGTCACCCAGCGCTATCCCGATCTCGACATCCAGAGCTTCCACCACGCGGGCAATTCATCGGGAGTGGTCGATGGCGCGGCTGCCATCCTGATGTCGTCGAAGGCCTATGCCGAGAAGATGGGCTGGAAGCCGCGCGCCAGGATCGTTGCCACGGCCAACATGGGCGATGATCCCACCCTCATGCTCAATGCGCCGGTTCCAGCAGCACGCAAGGTGCTTCAGAAGGCAGGGCTGACGCTGGACGATATTGACCTGTTCGAGGTGAACGAGGCCTTTGCCGTCGTCTCGGAGAAGTTCATCCGCGACCTGAAGCTGGACCGCAACAAGGTCAACGTAAATGGCGGCGCCATTGCGCTCGGCCACCCGATCGGGGCGACAGGTGCGATCCTGATCGGCACCCTGCTCGACGAACTGGAGCGCACGGGCAAGAAGCGCGGGCTAGTGACGATGTGCGCGTCGGGCGGCATGGCGCCGGCGATCATCATCGAGCGCCTGGACGGCTGAACCCGACAGGCGAGGACCGGGCGCTCGTCTGCGCGCCCGGTGCATTCACGTGCGTGCAGCTACGGGCGCGGTCAGGCCGGCTGGCCCGCCGCTTCAGACGCGGCCCGCTTGAGCGCCGGCAGGTCCGGCTTGAGGGCGCCGGTGCGCGGGATTTCGCTCATGAACAGCACCTGAGTCGGCACCGCATAGGCCGCCAGCTTGGTGCGCAGGAAGGCGATGAGATCGTCCTCGCTCAGGGAAGCACCCTCGGTCAGCTGGACCGCGACCACCGGGACCTGGCCGAGCCGCGAATCGGCAATGCCGAAGGCCACGGCATCGAGCACGGCCGGATGCTCGGCGACAGCGCTGGCGATCTTCTCCGGCAGGATCTTGAACCCGCCGCGGTTGATGGCCTGGTCGGCCCGGCCTCGCAGGAACAGGAAATCGTCCTCGTCGATCACGGCAAGGTCGGTGGTGCGGATCCAGTCGGGACCAAGCAGGTCCACCTGTGCTTCAACCAGCCCCATTTCGCCGCGCGGCAGCTCCTCGCCCGTATCGGGATCGACGATCCGCAGGTTCACGCCCTTGAGCGCACGGCCGGCGCTACCAGGCTTGGACCGGCCGAACTGCTCTGCCAGTTCCGGTGTCCAGTTGGCCGCAGTGCCGGCGATTTCAGTGCAGCCGTAGCCCCAGTAGACCGGGATGCCGTAGCGGTCCTCGAAGGCATATTGCACTTCCGGCGCCAACGGGCCTGCCCCGCCGAATACGGCCCTAAGGCCGCCGAACCGTTCCCGGGGCACCTCATGTTCGAGGAAGGCATGGATCATCGGCGCGAACATGATGATCGAGTCTGGCTCGCAAGCATCGAGCGCGGTCAGCCAGCGTTCGATCTCGAACCGTTCAAGCAGGAAGACGCAGCCCCCGCGGGCGACGCTGCCAAGGAACTGGATGAGTCCGCTGATATTGCTGATCGGCGTGAACGCGAGGTTCGGCCGCACCTGGACCCCAGGCAGGTCGGCGACCGACATAGTCGCCAGGGCCTGGCTGAAGATGTGCGAGCTGACCTGCACCAGCTTGGGCTTGCCGGTCGTGCCGCTCGACAGCACCGAGATGGTCAGCGGGACCGGCGGCTGGTTGCGATGATTGGCGCCGAGCGTTTCGAGGCCGGGTTGCAGCGAGAGCTCGAGGTTTTCGCGGCCCATAGTGCGCAGCCCGAGCGTGCCCGCCTCGCGCGCAGCAGCGACGACCCCGTCGGTCCAGTCCCCGGCCAGCCCGAAAATCGCGGGTAGGCCGAGGGTTCGGATGTCGTTGGCGACTCCTTCGATCGACTGGAGGGTGTAGATCATGACGATCGGCCGATCGACCCGGATCGCGGAAAGGAGGGCGGCGGCATGGGGGGGATTGTTCCGGCAAAGGATGCCGATGGGGCGCCCCGGACCCACGCCATTGTTGGCAAGCAGCGCCTCCAGCGCGTCGCTGAACGCGCGGATCTGCTGCCAGGTGTAGCGCGTACCCTCGAACCAGATAGCCAGCGCCTCGTCGGGCTGGGCCATCGCACTATCAAGACCCGGGTTGAGACTCATCGAATTCCCCACATGGCTTGGCCGGTCATCACTATGCCCATTCCGGCGGGCTTATCGACTGCGCGGCAGGCCGAGGAACACCTCGGCGATCTGCGAGCGCTGGATTTCACTGGAGCCGGCATAGACTGTCGCCACCTGCGACTGGCGGTAAAGGCGCTCAACCTCCGCAAGCGGCCCCGATCCGTTGATGAGGCTCTCGGGCGCGGTCATGTCCATCAGATCGGCGAGGACCTGCTGGACCATCTCGGAATAGAACAGCTTGCTCATCGGGCCATAGCCCGTCCGCCCAGCCTCGGGGTGGTTGAGCGCATGCCAGGTTGCCCGATCGGCAAGCAACTCGCCCGCGCGGGCCTGCAGTTCGAACAGGCCCAGCCGCCGCCGTACGTCCTTTGCGTCCATGCGCGGTCGGCCATCTTCATCCGGCTGTGCGGCCCATTGGAGCAGCGCGGGGAGGGCACGGCGATCGCCGGCGCCGAACGCGCCGAGCTGTTCAAGGGTTAGTGCCCAGGTCATCACCGAGATGCCGTTGTTGACCGGGCCGACCCGCCAGCGGTCATCAAGCCTGATGTCGGTATAGAAGGTCGCGTTCGTGCGCTCGTCCATCACCGTATGGATCGCATGAGCCTCGAAGCCAGGGGTGTCAGTCGGTACGAGGAACAGGGTCAGGCCACGATGCTTGGTGCTGCCTGGCTCGCTTCTGGTGAGCAGGAGGACGTAGTCGGCCAGGTTCGCCCCGGTAGTCCACATCTTCTGGCCATTGATGATCCAGCAGTGGTTCTCTTCGTCCCAGCGCGACTTGGTCTGGCAGCCGAAGATATCGGAGCCCGAACCCGGTTCCGAATAGCCCATGCTGCACAGCGCTTCGCCGGCGGCGAGCCGGGGCACGACCAGCCGGCGCACTTCCTCGGATGCGAATTCGCGGACGACATGGCCGACCATATTGGTCACCGACTGCGCATGGCCGGGATAGCCCAGTTCGTCCCACACCCTGAGGGCCGCGAGCATGGCGGTTGCAGACGATCCGCGCCCACCCCATTCCTTCGGCCAGTCGGAGAAGAGCAGACCGGCCCGGCCGAGCGCCTGGGCAACCTCCGGGATATGGCCGTCGTAGGAATCCGGTAGACCCTTGCGCCGCTCAGGGGTCATCAGCGGTTCGAGTATCGCGCGCGTGTCGGCAATGATGTCGAGCGTTTCCTGGTCCTGACCGAAGTCGACCGGGCAGGGGCCCCCATCGGGGATGGCGACTTCCTCGCCCCGCCACATCCGGTCGGCGACGCGGGCCAGTTCATCATTGGGATCACCCAGCAACAGCGGCCAGGCCTTTGCGTGGCGAAAATAAACCTGGGCGTTATGTTCAAGCGTCAGTCCGTAGCCGCCGAAAGTGTGCAAGGCCCGCCGGGCGGTCGCATCAGCTGTCCGCGCGCTCCAGGCAAAGGTCATGCTGATCGCAGGGGCCGCATCCTTGCTACCCTCGGCGATAAGCCATGCGGTCCACCAGCCGAGCAGCCGGGCCGCCTCGTTGTCGACCGCGCGATCGGCCAGGGGGTGGGAAATCGCCTGGAAGCTGCCGATTGGCCGATCGAACTGGTGGCGTTCGTTGGCATAGCGCGAGGCCATGGCCAGGGCTTCCGACGACAGGCCACACAGTTGGGCGGAGACGAGCAGCTTCCATTCCTCGACGGCCGCCGCAAACAGGCTGGTCGCCTGCGCCCCCCGGGCAAGCTCGACGAGCCCACCGCCCGTTGCTTCGAGGCGGCCGAGCGCTTGGTCGGCATGATCGACGGGGATAGCGGGAAGCGGGCCTTCCTTGAGATAAACCCCGTCGCCCTTGCGCAAGACAACGGCGTCGCACGCCCCGCCGAACGAGACCAGCTGGCCCGGCCGCTTGTCGGCATCGTGCAGGGCCAGGGTGACCACGGCCTGGCCTGAACCGATCCGTTCGAGCCATTGCTGCCCGGTGTCGCTTCCCAGGCGCCCGAGCAGGGACGCGGCGACGATTGTCTCGGCCAGCGGCAACCGTGGCAGATGGTGGCCGGCCTGCTCCATCGCGAGCATAGTGTCGAACAGGGGAGAGCCGCCATCGGCCACGGGCAGCGACCGCATGGTCAGGATGCCCATTTCGGCAAGCTGGCCGTACAGCTCCCGGTCGACCGTCGCGGGCTGCAACTTGCGCAGGCGATCGACCCCGCCGGCGCCAACCAGCAGCTTGTCGATCATATCAACCAGTAGCTGGTTTTCTTCGGTAAGATCGAGGTTCACGCCGGGTCTCTCACAATCGCGTTAGTTGAAACGGCTGCCGCAACGATGGAGTCGCGGCGGCAGCCTGACGAGAAGGATCAGTTCGTGCGATCCAGCTTGCGCAGCTCGGCCTTTTTGCCGGTCGTACCATGGTGCATGCCAGCGAACTTGGCCCAGGCACCGCCGCGCTGCAGCCGAACTTCCATCCCGCTGTCGGCCGTCGCGCCCCCGTCGACGAGGATCGTCTGCCCGGTGATGAAGCGCGAATCGTCGCTGGCGAGAAAGGCTGCGGTTGCCGCGATGTCAGTCGGCATCCCGTGGTCGGGCCACGGCTGGCCCTTCGACAGCCGTTCGGCCGCGGCGACGGGGTCCTGGCCGCCGATCTCGGTGAGGATCGCTCCGGGCGCGATCGCATTGACGCGGATGCGGTACTGGGCAACGTCCACTGCCGCCACCTTGGTGAGGTGGGCAACGGCCGCCTTGGCGACCGAATAGGGCCGCGGACCGGCACCGCCGACAAGTCCGGCAGCCGACGACGTGTTGATGATCGTGCCCCCGGTGCCCTGGACCTTGAATTGCCTGACGGCATGCTTGAGGCCGAGGAACACCCCCTTGACGAGCACGGCAAAGGTGAAATCCCAGTCTTCCGCCGACGTTTCCTCGAGCGGGCCGAGGGCGCCTGGGATACCGGCGTTGTTGAACATGCAATCGAGCTTGCCGAAGGCATCGACGGCCGTTCCGATCATCCGCTCGATGTCACCTTCGTTCGTCACGTCAGTCGTCACGAAGCGCACCCGGTCGGCAAAGCCGAGGTCTGCAGCCAGCTTGAGGAAACCGTCTCCGCTGGCGGGATTGACGTCGGCGACGACAACGCTGGCACCTTCCTCGAGGAAGCGCACGCTGCTCGCACGCCCGATCCCGCTTGCACCACCGGTGATCACGGCCACTCTGTTTTCTAGCAACATTGCGCAAATTCTCCACAAGCGACGACGGACGCGAAAATGAGGCATCTGGGACCAGGGCCCGTCGAGGCTCTGCTCACCACACCCAAACATCGTGCGCCGGACGGCATCATACCGCCGACGTCCGATCTATCGCCTCGTCGGCAAGAACATTCTGGTGCCGAGCCTGAAAGCATAGGCTTGACATACCTGTCAACTGCATCTGTCGGGCAGGTTTGCCCGCGGATGCTGCAGAAGCTCAGGTTCCCTTGAACTGCGGCGGGCGGCGCTCCCCGAACGCGCTGACG
The DNA here is from genome assembly GCA_035719485.1 of Novosphingobium sp. Lineage (GTDB taxonomy): Bacteria > Pseudomonadota > Alphaproteobacteria > Sphingomonadales > Sphingomonadaceae > Novosphingobium. The sequence goes on along the minus strand of DASTGC010000136.1, from coordinate 7,337 downwards.
CCTTCCTGGTAATCCTCCGAGCGCATCAGCAGGGGCTGCATGGCCATTTCGTTCTCGAGAAAGCTGACAAAATCGCTGTTGCTGGCGAGTTCGTATTGCCGCTTCGCCATTTCCAGCGCCAGCCCCGGTCCCTTGGCAAAACCCTGTGCCATGGCGATGGCGCGATCGAGCACCTGCCCGTCGGGTGTCACTTCAAGGACGAGATTCAGCGCAAGCGCTTCCGCGGCCGAGATGAACCGTCCCGAATAGGTGATTTCCTTGGCGCGCATCAGGCCGACATTGCGCGCCAGCAGCCAGGCCGCGCCGCCGTCGGGCGCCAGTCCGGTCTTGTTGAAGACCTGGGCAAACCGCGCCGTCGGGCCGGCGATGACCATGTCGCACGCCAAAGCGTAGCTCCAGCCCACGCCCATGCAGACGCCTGATACGGCAGCGATAGTCGGCTTCTTGAGCGTGTAGATTGCGCGGCTGATGCGGTGGAGCCGGCGCATGCGATCGAGCGTTGCGCGCACGGTTCGGCTGCCGAATTCTCCCACGTCCATGCCCGAGCAGAAATCCCCGCCAGCGCCGGTCAGGACGACTGCACGCACGTCCTCGTCCTCGCTCAAACCTTCGAAGGTCTCCCATAGCTGCCGACGCATGTCGGTGGTGATGGCGTTCTTCTTTTCCGGACGAGCGAGCGTCACGATCGCGACGCCATCCCTGTTCTCGATTTCAACCGTCATGGCTTCTCCTGGGGTCGGCCCGTGCAGCACCGCCATGGGGATGGCAGCTCCCTCCGCCGGGCCGGCCAATGGCATATTTTTGCGCCCGGCCGCCGCTGTTTCCGCCGGGCAGGAGCATTGCGCCATGGCCTTTAGAAGGTTGTCGCCAAAGACGCCAGTCGCTGGGCCGGTTCACGCCGCCTGCGACAAGCTCCGCACCAATCGGCCGGGCAGGGCCCCGGTCGCCTCCCCGTTGCGATAGGTGACGACGCCGTTGAGGATCGTCGCACTGTAGCCGCTGGCGCGCTGGACCAGGCGCTTGCCCCCGGCCGGAAGGTCATGGCGCAGTTCGGGTGCATGGAGCTTGAGTTTCTCATAGTCGATCACGTTGAGATCGGCGCGCAGGCCGACGGCGATGCGCCCCCGGTCATGCAGGCCGATCCAGGCCGCCGTGTCGGCCGTCTGCATCTTGATAACTTCGGCCAGCCCCAGCTTCGGGCCGCGGGTGCGGTCGCGGGTCCAATAGGAGAGCATGTAGGTCGGCAGGCTGCCGTCGCAGATCGTGCCCATGTGCGCGCCGCCGTCCGACAGCCCAGATAAGGTAAGCGGGTGACGCAGCATTTCGCGCGCCGGTTCAAGGCTGAACTCGCAATAGTTGGCCATGGGAGTCAGCAGGATGCCCGTGCCGCGGTTCGACAGCATGTGTTCCAAGGCAACCTGTTGCGGCGTCACTCCGCGGCGCCTGGCGATCGCCGCGACCGATTGCTCGGCCGGCTGCTCGTAATCAGGCTCGCTGTCGAGCAGGAACATTTCCTCGAACCGTGTCAGCAGCGCCCGGTCGAAAACAACGCCCGGGCCAGGCTCTTCCGAGAATAGGTGTTGCTGGAAAGCCGGATCGGACAACCGTTCGATCCGCTGGGCGAGGGGCAGGTCCGCAATCTCGATGTAGGATGGGTGCAGCGTGAAGGGATGGAGCGTGAGATCGATCCCCATCAGGACGCCGACCGGTCGCCCGCCGACTTGCGCGCGTGCCGCGATACCCTCGGCGTTGAGGGTCTCGAGATGCTTCAGGCCATCGCGCCAGGCATGGATGTTGCCATGCGTCTGCGACATCAGGTGCGAAATGGGGCGGCCGGACCGCCGGGCCATCTCTATGAACCCGGCGTGCGCGGGATTGCCCACCACCTGCAGCACGCCACCCTTGGCGTCGGCCAGGCCCATGGCAATGCCCAGCAGCTCGTCATCCGCGGAGTCGAAGGTGGGTGTAGGCTCACCGGCCCTGGTCTTGTGGGTGTGGGCGCGTGAAGTGGAGAAACCGAAGGCTCCCGCCCTGATCGCCTCGGCGGCGATCTCGCGCATGCGGGCGATATCGTCGGGCTGCGCCGGTTCGCGCCGGAAGCCCCGCTCACCCATTACATAAACCCGCAGGGCCGCATGGGGCAGCTGGGCGCCGATATCGACATCGAAGGCCCGGCGCCCGACCGCTTCGAGGTATTCGGGGAAGGTTTCCCAGTCCCACGGCAGGCCCTCGGCAAGCACGGGTTCCGGAATATCCTCGACTCCCTCCATCAGGCGGATCAGCAGGTCGCGGTCATCCGGCCGGCACGGCGCGAAGCCGACCCCGCAATTGCCCATGAGCACGGTGGTGACGCCATGCCACGACGACGGCTGCATGTGGCTGTCCCAGGTGGCCTGTCCGTCATAGTGGGTGTGGATGTCGACGAAGCCCGGGGTGACGATCTGGCCGCGCGCGTCGATTTCTTCCCGTCCGTTGCCGGCAACCTTGCCGACGCGTGCGATCTTTCCATCGACCACGCCGATGTCTCCTGCGAAGGGTTCGCCGCCGGTGCCATCGAAAACGGTGCCGTCCCGGATCACAAGGTCGAATTCGGTGTCTGACATGATCGCGTCTCTTTCGATGATGTTGCAGGGCGCATGCGCGTCCTGATCAGGCCGTTGCACGCACCCAGCTGATGGTATCGCTGTGCTCGACCCCATCGACGAAATAGGGTTTGATCTTGAGATCGAGGCCGTTGTCGCCGATGAATTCATAAATCCGCTCTTGTACACCATCAACCATCCGCGGGTCGATTCCGGTCCAAACTTGATGGCGAATCAATCTGTTAGGCTCATCGACCTCATATCGTCCGGCATACCCGGCGAAGCTCGCGTAAACCCGCACCAGTTCCTCCGCAGCCTCAGGAGCAAGGGGCTGGCCCCGAAGCGCGGCGTTCGCCGCATCGCGGGGATTGCGGAAGGTCTCGAACCGCCGCCCCCGCGCAATAATCTGCACCTGGACGAAGCCAGCCGGATCGTAGGTGATCAGCCCGACCGGATCCTGGCCGAGCGGGTATTCGAGAATCTCGCCCTGACGGTACCGTTCCCACCCGGTCAGCGCCCAGGTTCCGTGAAGTCGTTCTGTGTCACTAGCCAACATCGCTCTCCGTCTGCAGCGGGGCCCATCCCGTACTTGACAAGTATGTCGATTCCCGCGACGCATACAAGTGCATTCGGGAGATTGCTGCAGCAAGCTTGCGTTAGCGGGGCGACTGGGGGCAAAGATCGGCGCAGGATTTCATCCGGGCGCCGCACTTTGCGTTTGACCGTTTACGGTCGAACCAAAGCCTCCATGGCCGGTCACTCTGCTTGCATCGCGCATCCGCTTCAAGGTCAGCACAACAAAGTGAGGTTCGACAGGTGACGCAGAACGATATCCAGGTTGCTTCCTTCAGCTTGCCGAAGGTGAGCACGCTTGTTCGGCCGGTGCAGGCTGCGCCCGTCGCAGCGCCGGTAAAGGCCGCGGAAAAGAAGGAAGGGGCTCCGGCTGCTCCCAAGCCGGTCGTGCCGCCGCCGCCGCCCTACATCGATTCGGATGCGGATTCGGTTTTTGCCTATCGTGAGTGGATCGATACCCATTTCTACCCCCGTATACTTGCCACCCAGCGCAAGACCTTCGATGTGACAATCGAGCCGCGCGAGATCGCCGGCGTCTATACTGAGGTAATCAAGCCAGCGGGCGGCGTCGCTCCCGAGTGGCAGGGCCGGGTGCTCTTGAACCTTCATGCGGGCGGCCTGACCTTCGGCGCGCGGATGTGTGGTCAGTTGGAGTCGGTCCCCGTCGCGGGGCTGGCGCAGTGCGAGGTGATCAGCGTCGATTACAAGCTTGCGCCCGAGCACACGCATCCGGAAGCGGCGATCGACGTCGTCGCTGTTTTCAAGGAGCTGGAAAAGACTTACGGGGCCGAAGGGATCGGCATTTACGGCTATTCCGCCGGGGCGCTGCTGGCTTGCCAGGCCATCTACCGGCTGCAGCAGGAAGGGCATGCCCTACCCGGAGCATTGGCGCTTCTGTTCGGCGGCGCGACGTACTGGGGAGAAGGCGATTCGGGTTATGTTGCCCCTGCCATCGCCCAGCGGACCATGCCGCCGTGGGAGGAGCACCTTTACCTCAAGGGTCAGGGCGCCAACGACCCGGCGGTTTTCCCGCTGAAGTCCGAGGAATCCCTCGCCGCTTTCCCGCCGTCGCTCCTGATCTCCGCAAGCCGCGATTTCGCGCTAAGTTCGGTGATTTACACCCATTCCCAGCTGACGAAGCTGGGCGTTCCGGCCCAGTTGAACATCTGGGAAGGCGTGGCCCATGCATTTTCGCACGACTTCCGCCTGCCCCAATCGGCGGAGCTGTTTGCCACGTTGATCCGGTTTTTCGACGAACGTCTCCGCGCGCGGTCCTGAGGCAAGTCCCGTCGCTGAATAGCTGAGCCCAAGAGGAGCAGTAATGTGGGTAAATGGTTGAACAAGTGCGAATTCATTACCTTCTCGGTTGAAGGTGCCGTAGCCTACGTAACGCTTAATCGTCCGGAAAAGCGCAACTCGCTCAACCGGCAGATGATGGCCGAACTGGAAGCCGCGTTCCTCGAGGCTGATGACCGGACGGACGTCAATGTCATCGTCCTTCAGGGGGCAGGGAAGGATTTCTGTGCCGGGTTCGACCTCGTTACAACCTATTCCGACGTGAAGGCCGACGGCGAGGAGCCGACCGAGGAAGTCGTTTATCGCACGCGCTTCGGCACGGTGGATGATGATTGCTTTCACCTGGAAGTGACCCAGCGCCGGATGCTGACTATCTTTGACCTGCACAAGCCAGTTATCGCCAAGGTGCACGGAAACTGCCTCGCGGGTGGTACGGACCTCGCGTTCTACTGCGACATGGTCATCGCCGCAGAGGACGCGAAGATCGGTTTTCCGGCAGCGCGTGGCAACGGAACGCCGCCGTCGCACATGTGGGTCTACCACCTTGGCCCGCAGTGGGCGAAGCGGATCCTGATGACGGGCGACACGCTGCTGGGGCTTGATGCCGCCCGCGTCGGCCTCGTGCTGGATGCCGTGCCGGCAGCGGAGCTCGACGCCGAAGTCGATGCACTGGCCCGTCGGGTGGCCCTGGTCGATTCGGAAATCCTGGCCACGCACAAGCGCGTCGTCAACATGGCACTCGAACTCCAGGGCGCCCGCACCCTGCAGCGCTTCTCCGCCGGTCAGGATGCCGTGGCCCATCTCTCCAAGGGGCCGCGTCGCAGCCAGTTCCGGCAAGACATGACAACGGCCGGCCTGAAGCAGGCTTTGACCAACCGCGACGCCCCCTTCGGCAACAGCATCATCAAGGCCAAGTGGTGGCGCGAATGAGAAACCAGCATGTCTGACATCCTGATCGACGAGGTCATCCCCGGCGTTCGCCGTCTCACCCTCAACAGGCCTGAGCAGCTGAACGCGTTCACGATCGATACTTATGCCGAGCTGATCGACATCCTTCGGTCGCTGAAGCACGATACGAAGACGCGCGTGGTGCTCCTGACCGGCAATGGACGGGCCTTCTGTGCCGGCCATGACCTGCGCAGTTCGGGTTGGCCCCAGTGGCTCGACGATCACGAGGTTGGCCCGACATACCGGTCGCGCCACAACATGAGCGAAATGGCATCGATCCCGGTGCTCATGCGCCAGTTGCCACAGCCGGTGATTGCCGTCGTGAACGGCGCGACCGCGGGCATCGGCTTCGCGCTCGCGCTGGCTGCCGATATGTGCATTGCTGCCAAGTCGGCCAAGTTCGTCAATTCGATCCACAATGTCGGCACCGGGCATGAACTCGGGATGAGCTACCTGCTGCCGCGTGCCGTCGGTGCACAGCGCGCCGCCGAGATCCTGCTGACGGCGCGGCCCATTCTCGCCGACGAAGCTGAGCGTATCGGCCTGGTGCTGCGGGCCGTCCCGGACGAGGACCTGATGGATGCGGCGCTTGAAATCGCGCGCAACGTCCTGGCGAATGTGCCCATCGGCGTGTGGCTGACCAAGCAGACCATGTGGCTCAACCAGACCACCGGTAGCCTCGATGCTGCGATCGAGCTGGAGTCCCGCGCGGTTTTCATGGCGCGCAATACCCAGGATGCTGCCGAGAAGCGGCAATCCTTTCTGGAAAAGCGCTCTCCGGTCTTCACCAACAAGTAATTCCGCCGCTGGCCTTGGAGCGCGTGACATGCCAAGAGCCCGCAGCGAAAATCGGGAACCCATCACATGTCCACGGAAACACCGCGCGTTGCCATCAAGGAGGGGCTCTTTGCCGGGCCGCTCGATGACCTGGGAAGCGTGCACCTGTGCGGAAGCAAATGCGCCGAGTGCGGCGAGACTGGGCTGGGCAAGCTGGATGCCTGCCCGAACTGCGGCTCGGACGATCTGACCCAGGCGCCCCTGGGCGACGCGGGGACGCTCTATACCTACACGATTGTCCGGCACCGCCCGCCGGGCAATTACCGCGGCCCGGCGGAATTTAAGCCGTTCGGGCTGGGGCTGGTCGAGGTTGACGGCACCATCCGGATCATGGCGCCGCTCCTTCCGGAAATAGATGAACTGCGCGTCGGCATGCCGCTGCGGTTCCACCCCTATGTTCTGCGAACCGATGAAAACGGGGCGGAAGTCGTAGCTTTCGCTTATGACGCAGCGGGAGACGGAAAGTGAGCAACGTCTACATTATCGGTTGCGGTTACCATCCGTTCGGACGCTTCGATAAGAGCTATCAGCAGATCGGCGCCGAAGCCGCCGCCGCCGCTCTCGCCGACGCTTCGGTCGAGTGGCGCGATATCCAGGCTGCCTTCATGGCGCGCATGTACCTGCCGGCGACGTCCGGCGCGCGCATTCTGCGCGGCCTCGGCGCGACGGATATTTCCGTGATCGACATCGAGGCAGCCTGTGCCAGCGGCGGCGCGGCACTGCTCCAGGGCATGACGACCATTCGCGCTGGGGAAGCCGACCTGGTGCTGGTCGCGGGGACCGAGAAAATGCCGCGCGGATTCATGGATCCGTCGATGATCTACAGCCCGTGGCAGATCGAACTCGGCATGTCGATGAACCCGGCCTACTGGTCGATGCGCGCGATGCGGCACATGCACGAATATGGCACCACGCACGAACAGATCGCGATGGTCGCGCACAAGAACCACCTCAACAGCGTCCACAACCCGATGGCGATGTATCAGAAGGAGTTCTCGATGGAGCAGATCCTGAACTCACCCTTGGTGTGCGATCCCATCCGCTTGCTGGAAATCTGTGCACCCAATGACGGCGCGGCCGCCGTCATTCTTGCCTCTGAGC
>DASTGC010000135.1:0-3253 GCA_035719485.1 Novosphingobium sp. | reverse complement strand
GTTGCTGGTTCGGACATGATGGGCAAGGTCGTGATCATGGGGGCGCTCAACCTCTATCTGGACTTCATCAACATGTTCACCTTCCTGCTGCAGTTCATGGGCGACCGCCGCTGATTTGAACGCAGCCTGCCGCAAAATTGCCATGCCCGGCGTGCACTTCGCGCGCCGGGCATTTTCTTTGCCGATATTAATCACTAGGAACCGCGAAACCGACGCGGGAGGGATGACATGGTCCGAGTTACCGGGCGGAACTCTGCAGCACTTGCAGCTCTGGTGCTGCCCGCTTTGCTGCTTGCCGGATGCGGCGAGAAGGCCCCGCCCGCACCCTTGCCGCCGCCGCCGGTCGTCGTCGTCATTCCCCCGCGGCCGATCCCGCCGGACAATGCCTCGCCCAATCTCGCCGTGCCGCCGGTAGTAGATACAACGGGGCTGCGCTACAGCGTCAACCGCAACATCAGCTCGGCGCAGACGCTGTGGAACCTGCGCGCGGCCTACAATGTGGCAGCGCTGAATTGTCCGGAGCCGAAATTTGCCGAGATCGTGATCAACTACCGGGCTTTCCTCAAGGCCCACGCCAAGCCCCTGGCCGCCGCCAACAAGGCGGTCGATGCCGAGTACAAGGCCAAGTATGGCGCAGGGTTCGTGGTCCCCCGAGAGAAGTACATGACCGAGGTCTACAACCACTTCGCCCTGCCGCCGACGCTCGACGCCTTCTGCACCGCCGTGTTGGCCGTCAGCCGCGATGCCGCTACGTCAAAGAGCGCAGAGCTCGAGCCGTTCGCCGCGCGCAGCCTGCCAAACATCGAGGTGGTGTTCGACGATTTCTATCGCCGCTACGCCGCCTACCAGCTGGCTTTGGCCGACTGGACCGCGCGCTACGGCCCGGTTCCGGTACCGGTCAACGCGGGGCCGGCCTACGGCCCACCTGCCGCTCCACCGGCGCCGCTCGGGCGATAGGTCCCCGGGCCGCAGATTTTTCTTTGCACCGGGCGGCCCCCTTCGCTAAGGGGGCCGCTCCCGCGGGCGGCCACCCTGGTGGCGCGGTCTGCACTCGCACTGGAACGGGGCCGTAGCTCAGCTGGGAGAGCGCGTCGTTCGCAATGACGAGGTCAGGGGTTCGATCCCCCTCGGCTCCACCAGTGTGCTCTGGATCACCCCATCCCGGCCTGCGAACGGCACCGTTCTGCGCTTCCGGTGCTCACGACCTGATGGTCGCTGCGCGCCGGTTCTCGAACGGCACAATTCTCGGCTCGGGCTGAGGCGATCCAGAGCACACTGGCCGTGCCAGCCTCCTCAGCTGACCACCAGCGCCGCTAGCGGCCTGTTAACCCGGGTGCGCTAGGGAGCGGGACAGGGTCCTGGCGGGATTTACGATGCTGTTGACGCGGTGGACATTGGTGCTGGTGGCGCTGGCGGGGGCGAGTCCGGCGGCGGCGAAGATCTATCATCTCAGCGATGGCGTCGTTCGGGTTCGCTCCGGTAGCGGTAGCGGCGTAGTGGAGCGGCGGCCCTTGCTGGCCATGTCGGAGCCGGTGCAGCCGGTGGATGCCGCGCTGCCGATCGTTGCCCAGACCGCCTGGGACCGGGCCGCCGCGGCCGCCACGCTAGACCAGGCGGCGCTGGAGGCGGGGCTGCCTTCCGCCCTGCTCGAGGCGCTGGTGTGGCAGGAAAGCCGCTGGCACCCGAATGCCGTTTCCCCCAAGGGCGCGATCGGGCTGACCCAGCTGATGCCGATGACGGCCCGCGAGCTCGGCGTCGACCCGCGCGACCCGGCGGCCAATCTCCACGGCGGGGCGCGCTACCTGCGCAGCCTGCTCGACCACTTCGACGGGGACCTGGTCAAGGCGCTTGCCGCCTACAACGCCGGGGTGCGGCGGGTCGAACAGGCCGGCGGCATTCCGCCGATCATGGAAACGCAGAACTACGTGGTGGCGATCCTCGGGAGGGCCTCGGCTACCCTGGCCCGGCGCTAGACGGGAAGGTTGACGGTCCGCCCTGCGGGGGATAGGCGCGCGGCTCCAGCCGACCGCGCCCTCGTTCCCGGCGATCCGCGGCTTTCCCTGCTGTGCCCGCGCTTGCCGAGGGCCATGCGCAACCGCTAGTCTTACCCCATGCATTTTCTCGACCAGGCCAAGATTTACGTGCGCGCCGGTTCCGGCGGGCCGGGGGCGGTTTCGTTCCGGCGCGAGAAGTATGTCGAGTACGGCGGGCCCGACGGCGGCGACGGCGGCAAGGGCGGGGACATCGTGTTCGAGGCGGTGGCGGGACTCAATACCCTTATCGACTTCCGCTATACCCAGCACTTCAAGGCCCGGCGCGGCGGCGGCGGCATGGGCAAGAACCGGACCGGCGCGGGTGGCGAGGACCTGGTTATCAAGGTGCCGGTGGGCACGCAGATCATCTCCGACGAGGACCGCGAGACCGTGCTCGCCGACCTGACCGAGGCGGGCCAGCGGGTGGTCCTGCTTGAAGGCGGCATGGGCGGTCGGGGCAACGCCTCGTACAAGACGAGCACGAACCGCGCCCCGCGCCAGCACCAGCCGGGCATTCCGGGCGAGGAGCTGTGGGTCTGGCTGCGGCTCAAGCTGCTGGCCGATGCCGGGCTCGTCGGCCTGCCCAATGCCGGCAAGAGCACCTTCATCAACAAGATCACCAACACCAAGGCCAAGGTGGGCGACTACGCCTTCACCACCCTGCGACCCCAGCTGGGCGTGGTGCGCCACCGCAACCGCGAGTTCGTCCTCGCCGACATTCCCGGCCTCATCGCCGGGGCGGCCGAGGGGGCCGGGGTGGGGGACCGGTTCCTGGGCCATATCGAGCGGTGCCGGGTGCTGATCCACCTGATCGACGTGACCGGGACCGATCCGGCCGAGGCCATGGCCATCGTCGAGGAGGAGCTCGAGGCCTATGGCGCCGGGCTAATCGACAAGCCGCGGCTGGTGGCGCTCAACAAGATCGACCTGGTCGATGCTGAACTGGTGCAGGCCTTCAGCCAGGAGCTGCTGGACGCCGGGGCCGAGGCGGTGTTCCCGATCTCGGGCGCGACCGGCAAGGGGCTGGACGCCCTGCTCGACGCGGTGCTCGACTACCTGCCGGCGGCGACCGTGACCGAGCGGCCCGACGGGGAGGTGGAGGACGAGGACGACCGCAAGCCGTGGTCGCCAATCTGAGCCGAGGGTGACACGGAGCGGCGGGTGTCCGGGTGAGTGTTCTCGAAAATTTTTCACATTGTCAGTCGCTTGTGGCGGGGTGG
>DASTGC010000134.1:0-6813 GCA_035719485.1 Novosphingobium sp. | reverse complement strand
TCCGCGAGGACGGCGCGCTGGTGCCCTCCTCCTCGGTGGGCAACAACCAGACCTGGCTTGACCAGGCACGGCAGGTCATCGTCGAGGTCAACAGCTGGCAATCGCGCGAACTGGAGGGAATGCACGACATCTGGCACGGCGATGCGCTGCCGCCAAACCGGATCCCGATCCCCCTCGTCCGCCCTGATGACCGGATCGGATCGACCACCTTCCGCTGCGATCCGGCGAAGATCGTGGCTGTTGTGGAAACCGATGCGCCTGATCGCAACCAGGCGTTCCGCCAGCCGGACGACACCTCGCGCACGATTGCAGGCCATATTCTCGACTTCCTCGGCCACGAGGTGCGGCAGGGCCGCCTGCCGCCATCGCTGCTGCCGCTGCAGTCGGGCGTCGGCAACATCGCCAATGCCGTGCTTACCGGGCTGATCCATTGTCCATTCGAGGGGATGACCGCCTTCACCGAAGTGATCCAGGACGGCATGGTCGACCTGATCGACAGCGGCAGGCTGCGCATGGCCTCGTCGACCGCGTTCTCGCTGAGTCCGGCCTATGCCGAGCGGATGAACGCCGAGATCGCCCGCTACCGCGAGCGGATTGTCCTGCGCCCGCAGGAGATCAGCAACCACCCCGAACTGATCCGCCGCCTCGGCTGCATCGCGATGAACGGCCTGATCGAGGCCGACATCTACGGCAACGTCAATTCGACCCATATCATGGGTTCGCGGATCCAGAACGGCATCGGCGGATCGGGCGACTTTGCCCGCAATTCGTGGATCTCGATCTTCATGAGCCCCTCGCTGGCGAAGGCGGGCGCCATTTCGACCATCGTGCCGATGGTCAGCCATGTCGATCACATCGACCAGGACGTCCAGGTGCTGGTCACGGAACAGGGCCTTGCCGACCTGCGGGGCCTGCCCCCACGCCAGCGGGCCGCGCTGGTCATCGAACGCTGCGCCCATCCGACCTTCCGCCCCATGCTCGCCGATTATTTCGCGCGAGCCTGCCGGTCGGCCTACGGGATGCATTCGCCCTGCCTGCCCGGCGAAGCGCTGGCCTGGCACCAGCGCTTCCTCGACACCGGGACCATGGCCGCTCCGGCCTGAGACCGGTCAGCGATACCGCGGAGCGAGATTGGCCGCGCGGGCCGCCCGCACCCATTCGGCCCAGGTGTCGATCCGCTCCCAGAACAGTTCGCGCGTGCTGGCAAAGTTGTGCATGTGGCCCATGCGCGGGCAGACGAAGACGTCAATCGATGGCGAGGAAAAATAAGCCTTGGGCTCATCCTTCGGTTCGCGCGAGACATCGCGCTCGCCGAAGGCGGAGAGCACCGGCACACGGATTGCCGCAGCCTCCCCGGCGATGATGCCGGGGGTCAGGGTCGCCGGGGCGACCGGAACCGGGAAACTAAACGAATGCCACGGCGCGGGAACAAAGCCGGCGTGGGCGTCCACATCGAAGAGTTCGCGGCGGTTGAAATGCGCCAGGTCGGCAATCGCGATCTCGTCCGATACGTCGTCATAGTGGAAGTTGCGCATCATCCGGTCGCCTTGGCCCGGGCCACCGGCGGCTGCACCTTTGGCAAAGGCATCCGGGTTCAGAATGATGAGCGGCTCGCTCAGCAGGGTGTCACGGCCGAACCACGGGCTGATGGTCGGATCCTCGCGGTGGAGCGGGCTGGTGTGGATGACGCTGTAGCCAAGCACGCCGACCCCGTCGTAATCATGGAAGCGGCCCTGCTGGACGACGGTCATGCAGCCGCCCATCGATTGGCCGATGCCAAGCTTGACCATGTCGCGGATCGCCGGAAAACCTTCGGCCAGCGTGCCCTCGGCCAGTTGCGCGAGGATCTGCGCCTCGGCGGCATGGGCCGCGCGCGCCAGTACCACGAAATCGAGCGACTTGCCGGGATGCAGGCTCGATGCGCCGACCCCGAGATGATCGACCGAAATGAAGATCCACCCGCGCTGCGCATGCCAGCTGGCCTGGGCGCCCTTAGCCGGCCCGGGCAGATCGTGGGTGTAATAGCCGCGGGAATAACCGCCGCCCGGCTTGGCGAAGCACACGAACGGAACCTTCGGCATGTGCGCCGGGTCCGGCAGGGTTACGGTGACAGCAATGTGCGCCGCCTCACCCAGGCCGGCCGCCTCGGTGACATCAATCCTGAGCTCGAATTCCTGCATGACTGCTCCTCGCCCGCGGGCCTGCTTGTGGTTGTCCAAAAACTTATACTGTGGTGATTGGCCCCCTCTGCGGGGCGAATCCGTTGCGTGATCGCCGGCTGCAGTCATGGATAACGGAGCTCGCGACGCAATGTCAACAAGTGTGGACTTACCTCGCAAGCGGAATGCGGCAGAAGCGCGCGCGCGCCTGTTGGGGGCGGCGCTGCAGCTGTTCTCCACCGCCGGGTATGCCGCAACGGGCGTAAGGGAAATCGCCGCCGGCGCGGGCCTCGATGCCGCCCTCGTCAGCCGCTACTTCGGCTCCAAGGAGGAATTGTTCCGGGCGGCCCTGATCGCATCACTGGACCTGGAGCAGATGTTGAACACGCCCCGCCAGCAATTCGGCGCACATGTCGTGGCCTTCTTTCTCGATCGGGATCACAACGAGCCCAATCCGCTGCCGATGATGCTGCTCGCAACGACCGACCCGCGCGCCCGCGCCGTAGCGCTCGCCACCCTTGAGGAACGGGTCATCACGCCGCTGGCCAATTGGATCGGGGGCGAGGACGGACCTGCCCGCGCGGCGCGGATATCGATCCTGTGCAGCGGGTTCTTCACCTACTGGAAGCTGTTGCCGCTGGCGGCATTTGCCCCGGGCATCGACGCCGGTACGCGGCGCTGGCTGGAAGAAGCGCTGCAGGCCGAAGTCGGACCGGGGTGAGGATCGGCCGGGCAAGGGCGCGGTGAGGCACCCTTCCCGGGACCCGCTCGTCAGGCGGCCGGCTCCGACTGCAGCGTCGCCATGTCGATCACGAAGCGATACTTCACGTCGTTACGATCCATCCGTTCGAACGCGTGATTGATGTCCTGGACCGCAATAGTCTCGCAGTCCGGCAGGATGTTCTTCTCTGCGCAGAACTCAAGCAGTTCCTGGGTTTCCGCGATGCCCCCGATCATCGAACCGGCGACGCTGCGACGGCCCATGATAAGCACCCTGGCATCGACCTCGGGCAGCGGCTGGATCACCCCGACCAGGACAATCGTGCCATCGAGGTCGAGCAGCGACAGGTAAGGATTGAGATCATGCGGCACCGGCACGGTATCGATGATAAGGTTGAACGACGAACGGGCTTCCTTCATCGCTGCGGGATCGCTCGAGAGGAGCACCCGCGACGCACCGAGCGCGAGCGCATCGTCAACCTTTGAGGGCGAGGTCGTAATGACGGTAACGTCGGCGCCGAGCCCGACCGCCAGCTTGACCGCCATGTGGCCAAGCCCGCCGAGCCCCGCCACGGCGACCTTGGTGCCGGGACCGGCCTTCCACAGCTTCAGCGGCGACCAGGTGGTGATCCCGGCGCAGAGCAACGGGCCCGCCCGCTCCAGGTCGAGCCCATCGGGCACGCTCAGCACGAAATCCTCGCGCACGACGATATGGTCCGAATAGCCGCCCTGGGTCGGTTCGCGGGTAATGCGGTCCCGCCCCCGGTAGGTCATGGTCGCACCCTTCCGGCAATAGTGCTCAAGGTGGTCTTCGCAGCGGTCGCAGGCCATGCAACTGTCGACCATGCAGCCAACCGCGACATTGTCGCCTACGGCAACCTTGGTCACGGCCGGGCCGATCTCGCGCACCTTGCCGACGATTTCATGGCCGGGAACCAGAGGAAAGGTGCCCATACCCGAATGGTCATGGATGGCATGCAGGTCGCTGTGGCACACGCCGCAGTAAAGGATGTCGATCAGAACATCATTCTCGCGCAGGCTGCGGCGCTCGAACTCCCAGGGAGCCAGCGGGCTGTTTGACTGATGTGCGGCGTAGGCCTTGGCGCGGGTCATTCTGGGTCCTTTCAGCGGAGTTCTCTACATTGATACCGTCTGCGGCTCTTGCCGACGACGAGCTTGCGGCCCGCTGGCGCGAGCCGCAGGATCAGCCCACCACACCTTTTTTACGCAGGGATTCAATAGCTTGCTTGTCCATGCCGAGAACCTGCGCAAGCACGCAATCGGTATGCTCGCCCACTTCCGGGGGCGGAATTTCGTAGCGGATCGGCGTGGCCGACATCCGGATCGGGCTGGCCACCGTCGGCACTTCGCCCGCCACGCCGGCGGCACCCGGGAACGTCCGGAAGATGCCACGGTGGCGCACCTGTTCATCGGCCATGACGGCGGCATAGTCATTGATCGGGGAGCACGGCACGCGCGCTTTCTCGAGCGCGTCGAACAGGTCCTTGATCGGCCAGGCCGCCACGAGCGGGACCATGACCTCGTTCAAGGCATCGCGATGCTCACCGCGCAGGGTGATGCTGGCGAAGCGCGGATCATCGAGGAGTTCCTCGCAGCCGAGCACCTTGCACAGCAGGACCCAGAACTGGTCCGTCCCGGCGGAAATGTAGAGGCGCCCGCCGATGCATTCGAACACCGTGGCGGGATGGCCGCCATTGCCGGAGAAACCCTGGCGCGGCGGTTGCCGACCAGTGACGAGGTAGCTCGCCAGCAGGTGGGATTGCATGGCCACCGCCGTGTCCATCAGCGCCACGTCGATCTGTTGGCCCTGCCCGCCATTGGCATCGCGGTGATAGAGCGCGGCCAGGATGCCGATCGCGAGGTTGTAGCCGGTCGTCACGTCGACCAGGCTGGGGCCGATCCGCATCGGTCCGCCGCCGGGCTCCCCGTCTGGAATTCCCGTGACGTTCATCAAGCCGCTTCGCGCCTGGAATACCGCATCATAGCCGGGCCGCTCGCTCAGCGGCCCGGTCTGGCCATAGCCGCTCAGCGAGGCATAGATGATCGCCGGGTTCACCGCCTTGATGTCATCGTAGCCGAGGCCGAGCTTGGCTGCCTTGCCGGGCACGAAGTTCTCCACCAGCACATCGGACTTGGCCGCCAGCGCCAGCACCAGTTCATGCCCGCCCGGCGAGGCGAGGTCGATCGTGATGGACTGCTTGTTGCGGTTCGCGGAGTTGTGAAACGCCGAATGGCGCGAGCGGCCGCCATCCGGCCCGGGCAGGAAGCCCGGACCATAGACCCGCTCGTCGCTCCCGTTGCCGGGCCGTTCGACCTTGATGACCTCTGCCCCCAGATCGGCGAGCACCTGCGTGGCCCATGGCGCCGCGAGGACCCGCCCGAGATCGAGGATGCGCACGCCCGCCAGGGACATGGGCGCGCCGACTGCAGCAGGGCCGGCCATCTAGCCGCGAGCCCCCGGTGCCGCGCCGGTCAATTCCCTTTGGTGCCCTGAAGCACCCCGACCCCGATCATGCTGGAACACTGCTACCTCTCACTCACTTCTGGCCGGGCCACTATTTATCCACCTTTTTGCCTTGCTACCGGTCCTGCGGCAATGCTGCCAAGTACCTGACCGAAGGCTCGGTAGATTAGTCCTATAGACACGGGAAACCCCGGTGTTAAGAAGCCAGATAGCCAGACCGGAACGCCGGCATTCCATCACTAACATACCAAGGAGAGGGGCGTGACTGAACAGCTCGCGGGCGAACGGCCAATGCGTGCCGCGGGCCTTTGGTACATGGTTTCGCTGCTCTCGTTGGCAGTCATCGTCTCCTACCTGGACAGGGGCGTGATCGCCGTCCTGGTGCCTTATCTCAAGCGGGATTTCGGCATCTCCGATGTCGCGATCAGCCTGCTGCAGGGCTATGCGTTCTCGATTCCGTTCGCGTTTGCCAGCCTGCCCGTCGGGCGCATGGTCGACTTCCTTAACCGGCGCAACGTCATCCTGTCCGGCATCCTGATCTGGAGCTGCTCGACCATAAGTTGCGGCCTTGCCACCAGCTACTGGCAGCTGTTCGCGGCCCGCGCCGGGATCGGCATCGGTGAAGCCTGCCTCCTGCCCGCCGCCTATTCGATGGTGGCCGACAGTTTTCGCTCGGAGAAGCGCGGGCGCGCAATGAGCATCCTGACCGGGGCGACCGGCCTGGGCGGCGGCTCAGCCGCGCTCGCGGGCGGCGCGCTGCTGACGATCTGGGGGGCGGGCGAATACGCCGACCTGCCCTTGTTCGGGCAGGTCGCTACCTGGCGCGCGGTCTTTATCGCGGCGGGTACACCCGGGTTCGTCGTCGCCCTCTTCCTGCTTCCGGTCAGGGAACCCCGCCGCCATGTGCCCACGGCCCAGAAAGCACAGGCGAGCGATTTCGCTGGCCACATCGCGCGCAACTGGCGCCTGTTCACGCCGCTTTATATTGGCGGTTGCGCGATGTTCTTTTCCGCTTACGCGGTCACCGTCTGGGGCCCGGCGACGCTCGCGCGGGTCTATGGCCTGGCGCCGGGGACGGCCGGCATGCTGGCGGGCGCGATGAGTCTCGCGGGCTCACTCACCGGCAATGCGCTGGCTGGCCTCCTCGGCGACAGGATGGTCGCTCGAAACGCCCGATACGGTCGCTTGCGGGTTTGGGCGCTTGGTCTGGTTCCATCGATTGCGGCAGGTCTTCTGTTGGCTGGGCCTACGGTCCGGTTCTTCGAAATCGGCATCGCCGTGGCAATCTTTGCCAGCGGCATACTCACCGCCGTCAGCTATCCGGCCCTCTACGATGTGCTGCCAACCAGCATGCGCGGCCGCTCGCTGGCATTCTACATGTTCCTGGCAAACATCGTCGGCTTCGGCGGGGGCGCGCTCGGCGTGGCCCTCATCACAAGCAAGGTCTTC
>DASTGC010000133.1:0-9462 GCA_035719485.1 Novosphingobium sp. | reverse complement strand
CCACGCAGGTCGCCTTCAGCCAGGAGCGGCGTTGGGACGCGCTCGACCTCGACCGCGAGGGCGGCGTGATCCGGAACAAGGAAAACGCCTTCAGCCAGGACGGCGGCCTTGCCGTGCTCTATGGCAACATCGCCCGCGACGGTTGCATCGTGAAGACGGCGGGCGTGGACGAGTCCATCCTGAAGTTCACCGGCCCGGCCAAGGTCTATGAAAGCCAGGACGCGGCGGTCACCGCGATCCTCACCGGGCAGGTCGTCGCCGGAGACGTCGTTGTGATCCGCTACGAAGGGCCCAAGGGCGGCCCCGGCATGCAGGAAATGCTCTACCCGACGAGCTACCTGAAGTCGAAGGGCCTGGGCAAAGCCTGCGCGCTGCTGACGGACGGTCGCTTCTCCGGCGGCACCTCGGGCCTCTCGATTGGCCATGCCTCGCCCGAAGCGGCGGAGGGCGGCGAGATCGGGCTGGTGGAGACCGGAGACACCATCGAGATCGACATCCCCAACCGGACCATCCACCTCGCGGTTTCGGACGAGGTCCTCTCGCACCGCCGCGCCGCGCAGGAGGAGAAGGGCTGGCACCCCGCCAAGGAGCGTCCCCGCGCGGTGAGCCAGGCGCTCCAGGCCTATGCCGCGATGACCACCAGCGCGGCGCGAGGTGCGGTCCGCGACGTTTCACAGCTGAAGCGCGGCTGAGCCATGGGCGGGGGGCTGCGCATCGCGACGGTGGCGCTTGCACTGCTCGTTGCGGGCTGTTCGAAGCAGCAGGCCCAGCCAGCCGCCGAACCGCGCGAGACGATCGCCTGCGCGCTCGGGTCCGAAGCGACGTTCGAGCAGGTTTGCAGCCTTGAGCGCGCCGATCGTGGCGGTGAAAAGCTATACGTCGTGCATCATCCCGACGGGGGCTTCCGCTCCTTCACCGTGCTCGCCAACGGCGCCGGGCTCGCCGCCGCCGATGGGGCCGAGCAGACCACCCAGACCCTAACCGGCAATCAGCTCGAAGTTGCCGTTGGCGGCGACCGCTATCGCTTTCCGGTGACGGCGAAGGCATTATGATGGAGCCGGCACAGCAGGTCCTGACCGTCGCGCAGATGCGCGAAGCCGAGGAGGCCCTGATCCGCGCCGGCACCAGCGTCGATGCCCTGATGCAGATCGCGGGCCATGGTGCGGCTGACTGGGTGTGGCGCCTGGCGGCGCACCATCCGGTTACCGTTTTGTGCGGGCCGGGCAACAACGGCGGCGACGGCTATGTCATCGCCGAAGCTCTGCGTGCACGGGGCGGCAAGGTCCGCGTCGTCGCGGCGATGGAGCCGAAGACCAACGCCGCCCGCAATGCCCGCGCCCTCTATGGAGGCGAGGTGCTCGGCCCCGAGGCAGAACTGCATGGCGACCTGCTCGTCGATTGCCTGTTCGGTAGCGGCCTTGTTCGCCCACTGTCGGACGACTTGTTAAGCCTGCTCACCCGCCTGGCGTCGCGCCACCACCGCCTGATAGCCTTGGACCTGCCGAGCGGCATCGAAAGCGACAGCGGCGTCGCATTGAATGCCGGCCTGCCCGACAACGCGATGACCGTGGCGCTTGGTGCGTGGAAGCAGGCCCATTTCCTCATGCCGGCCGCCGCGGCCATGGGGCAGCTCCGCCTTGTCGGCATCGGCTGCGGGGCCGTGCCCGAGGCGCCGGGCATCGTTGCGCGCCCGGTCATCCCCATGCCGGATGCCGAAACTCACAAGTACCGGCGCGGACTCCTCGCCGTGGTCGGCGGCGCGATGCCGGGGGCCGCAGAGCTTGCCTGCGCCGCGGCCATGGGGGCTGGGGCCGGCTATGTCCGCCTCCTCAGTGACGGCCAGGCGGTGCAGCCGCGCGCAGCCGCCCTGGTGGTCGATGGCCGGGCACTTGCCGATTCCCTCGCTGACGATCGCATTGCCGCTGCCTTGGTCGGTCCCGGCCTGGGGCGCGACGCCGAGGCGAGGAGACGGCTCGAGGCTGCTCTCTCAGCCGGGCACCGTCTGGTTCTCGATGCCGATGCGCTGGTCCTCCTGCGGCGGGGTGAGCAGACCGGCATCGGCGTCGCCACACCCCACGACGGCGAACTCGCCGCTCTCGAGCGGGCCCATGGGCTGGACGGCATCGGCACCAAGCTGGATCGGGCCCGCGCCCTTGCCGAAGCCACTGGTCTGGTCATTCTTGCCAAGGGACCGGACACGGTAATCGCCGCCCCGGACGGGCGCGCCGCTTTCGCCCATCGCGCTTCTGTCTGGCTATCCACTGCGGGCACCGGGGACGTGCTTGCCGGCATCGTGGGCTCTCGTCTTGCCACAGGTGTCGAACCGTTCGACGCTGCCTGCGAGGCGGTCTGGCTGCACGGTGAGGCCGCGCGGCTCGCCGGCAGGGCGTTCTCCGCCGACGATCTCGCCGCCCAGGTTCGCGCCGCCTTCACCGCCTGCCTGTGACCGAACCCGAGGAGATCCTGCGCATCGCCGCCAAGGGTGATGGCGTAACGGCGTCGGGCCGTTTCGCCTGGGGGTCTGCGCCCGGAGATCTGCTGCGCGAGGACGGCACGCTTGAATGGGGGCCGCATCACGTGGCTCCCGTGTGTCGGCATTTCGCCCAGTGCGGCGGCTGCCAGCTCCAGCAACTCGACGAGCTTAGCCTTGCCGAATTCGTCGAAAGCCGCGTGGCCAACGCCTCCACCTCGCAAGGCCTCGGCGTGGAGCACATGGCGGCGCCCCATCTGTCACCCCCCGGCACCCGCCGCCGCGCCTCGCTGCGGGCCGAAAGTTCGCAGGGGAGGGTCGAGGTCGGCTATCGCGAGGCGCGATCGCACCGGATCGTGCCGCTTGCCGAATGCCCGGTCCTGGCCCCGGAGCTGGTCGCCATTCTCCCGGCCCTGCGCAAGCTGTTGATACAAGTAGGTCAGGCGAGCGGGAAAAAGGCGACGAAGACCAAACCAGGCGGCAAGCACGTTAAGGCAAAACTCGCCGTGGACGTGGAACTCACTCTGGTCGATCAGGGCGTCGATCTGGGCATCAAGGGACTGACGGCCGATGGTCTCGCGGCGACGGAGATGCTGCTGGATTTCGCCCGCGATCACCGGCTTGCCCGGTTGACGATCGACAGCGGCTATGGCCCTGAAGCCGTGTGGGAGCCGGACCCCGCCACCGTCACCCTCTCGCGCGTTGCCGTGCCGTTTCCTCCCGGATCGTTCCTCCAGGCGACCCGCGATGGCCAGCAGGCACTGACCGATGCAGCGCGCTCATGGCTGGCCGGTTGCGGTGCCGTGGCCGACCTGTTCGCCGGACTCGGGACCTTCGCCTTCGCCCTCGCCGGCCCTCAGACCAAGGTGCTTGCGGTCGAGGCCGCGCGCGATGCGCATGTTGCGTGCAAGGCCGCTGCATCGCGGATGCAGGCGCCGGTCCATGCGCTGCATCGCGATTTATTCCGCAATCCGCTGCTGCCCGATGAACTCAACCGGTTCTCGGCCGTGCTGCTCGACCCGCCGCGGGCCGGGGCGCGTGAGCAGGTCGAGCGGTTGGCCGAATCAACCGTCGAGCGGATTGTCTATATCAGCTGCAATCCATCAAGCTGGTCGCGCGACGCCGCGCTGCTGGTCGAATCCGGCTGGCGTCTGGCCGAGGTTCGCCCGGTCGGCCAGTTCCGCTGGTCGACCCACGTCGAGCTGGCGAGCCTGTTCATCCGAGGGTGACGAGCAGCGCGCGGACAGCCAGCGCAATCAGGCAGAGCGTTCCCACGGTGAAAATCGCGAGACGTGTCGCGACCTGATTTACCGTTGCCTGATAGAGCGAGTGGACGATCCGGATCGCAACGTAGCCCCATGCCAGGGTGACGTCGATCTGCCCGGCCCCGGCGAGGGCCAGGATCATTACGGTGGCGTAGAACAGCGTGGGCTGCTCCATCAGGTGGGTGTAATTGTGGCTCTTCCACATGACCTTGGGCGGGACGCGGCCCTCGAGGTCCTGTCCGCGTCCGCCGGGCGGGACCTTGCGCACGTCGACGCCGTTGTTCGCCATGGCGGCAAACCGGGACCGGGCCAGCCAGACCAGCATGACCAGCGACCAGCAGACCAGCACGGCTGCCGGCGCGAGAATGGCCCTGTTGATTTCCCCGGACATGGTCTCATCCTCCCTGTCACCGGGGAGCTTGCCCGAGCGCTGCGGCATGTCAATGCCATCACGCTGTCATCCAAGCGATGTTGTGATGAAGCGCGGGGGCTCTATATGGCGCTCTTCCCGCGGGCATTCCGGTGGCGGACAGGAGATACCAAGTGAGCAAGGTTCTGGTGATCGGCGCAGGTGGCGTCTCTTCCGTCGCGGTTCACAAGATGGCGATGAATCGCGACATCTTCGGCCATGTCAGCCTGGCCAGCCGGACCAAGGCCAAGTGCGACGCCATCGCCGCCTCGGTGAAAGAGCGCACGGGACAGGTGATCGACACCTACCAGATCGACGCCGAGGACGTGCCTGCTCTCACCGCGCTGATCCGCCAGATCGGCCCGCAACTGGTGGTCAACCTCGCGCTGCCCTACCAGGACCTCACGATCATGGACGCCTGCCTCGAAGCCGGCGTGAACTACCTTGATACCGCGAACTACGAGCCCAAGGACGAGGCGAAGTTCGAATACAAGTGGCAGTGGGCCTATCAGGAGCGCTTCCGCGCGAAGGGCCTGATGGCCCTGCTCGGCTCGGGCTTCGATCCGGGCGTGACCTCTGTCTTCGCCATGTGGCTCAAGAAGCACAAGCTCAAGACCATCCGCAGCCTCGACATCCTCGATTGCAACGGCGGCGACCATGGCCAGCACTTCGCCACCAATTTCAACCCGGAGATCAACATCCGCGAAGTGACCGCGCCGGCCCGGCATTGGAACAAGGGCCAGTGGGTCGAGACCCCGGCCATGACCATCCGCGAGAACTTCGAGTTCGAGGGCGTCGGCCCCAAGAATATGTACCTCATGTACCATGAGGAGCTGGAAAGCCTGGCGAAGTTCATCCCCGAGCTGGAGCGCGGCCGGTTCTGGATGACCTTCGGCGATGCCTACATCCAGCACCTCACCGTGCTGCAGAACGTCGGCATGACCCGGATCGACCCGGTGCTCTACAACGGCCAGGAAATCATCCCACTGCAGTTCCTCGCCGCCGTCCTCCCCAAGCCCGAAACGCTGGGGCCCACCACGAAGGGCAAGACCAACATCGGCGACATCGCCACCGGCGAGGCGCTGGACGGGAGCGGCGAGAAGACCTTCTACATCTACAACATCTGCGATCACGAGGATGCCTTCCACGAGACTGGCAACCAGGCGATCTCCTACACCACCGGCGTTCCGGCGATGATCGGCGCGGCGATGATGCTGACCGGGGCGTGGACGGGCGAAGGGGTGTT
This sequence comes from Novosphingobium sp., assembly GCA_035719485.1. Classification (GTDB taxonomy): domain Bacteria; phylum Pseudomonadota; class Alphaproteobacteria; order Sphingomonadales; family Sphingomonadaceae; genus Novosphingobium. Next base: position 4,072 of record DASTGC010000133.1, on the reverse strand, counting down.
CAACATGGAGCAGATGGACCCGGATCCGTTCATGGCGATGCTCAACGAGCACGGGCTGCCATGGCAGGTGAAGGAACTGGCGGGGCCGCTGGCGTTCTGATGAACTGGACGCTCGTCGCACCGCCGGTTCTCCTCGCCGGCTCCAACGTGCTGATGAACCTCGCCTGGTACTGGCACCTCAAGCTCCCGCGCGAGGCAATGTGGGCGGCGATCCTCATTTCCTGGGGTATCGCCCTGTTCGAGTATTGCCTCGCCGTGCCGGCCAACCGCATCGGCGCGAGCCGTTATTCGCTGTTCGAGCTGAAGACCATGCAGGAAGTGTTCTCGCTGGGCGCCTTCGTGCTGGTGGCCTGGGCGCTGTTCGGGCAGAAACCGGGACTGCCGCAGGTGGCGGGCTTCGCGCTGATCCTTGTCGGCGCGTCGCTGGTGTTCAAGGGAAGCTGAGATGGAAACCAGAGCCGGCGATCCCGGAGCTTTCGCCCAGTTCGATCTCAATCGGGTCGACAGTCCGGCCTTCGTGGTCGATGCGGCGCGGCTGCGGGAGAACCTGCGCATCCTTGCCGACGTGGGAGAGCGCAGCGGAGCCAGGGTGCTCGGCGCGCTCAAGGCTTTCTCGATGTGGTCGACCGCGCCGATCATCGGCGAATACCTCGACGGCGTCTGCACCTCCGGCCTCTGGGAAGCACGGTTGGCGGGCGAGTTCTACGATGGCGAGATCGCGACCTACTGCGCCGCCTACAAAGCGGAGAACCTGCCCGAGATCCTGCGCCTGTCCGACCATGTGATCTTCAATTCTCCCCGCCAGATCGAGCGGTTCCAGCCACTGATCGCGATGGCCCGGGCCGAGGGGCACCAGTTCGATATCGGTCTGCGCCTCAATCCGATGCACGCCGAGGGCGAGGTCCCGCGCTATGATCCCTGTGCCCCGCACTCGCGCCTCGGCTTCCCGATCGACCAGCTGACCGCCGAGCACATGGCGATGATCGACGGGGTCCACATGCACACCCTGTGCGAGCAGGACTTCGAACCGCTGGCGCGCACCTGGGACGTGGTGTTCGACCGGCTCGAACCGTTCTTCGGCGAGTTCTCGTGGATCAACCTGGGCGGCGGCCACCATATCACCCGGGCCGATTACCAGCGCGAGGAACTGATCGGATTTCTGCTCGACATGGCCGAGGACACAGGGGCACAGGTCTACCTCGAACCGGGCGAGGCCGTGGCGCTCGATGCCGGCATCCTCGTCGGCACCGTGCTCGACCTGGGCTGGAACGCGATGCCGGTTGCGATCACCGACATTTCCGCGACCTGCCACATGCCCGACGTGATCGAGGCGCCCTATCGGCCGGCCTTGCTGGGCGAGCGCGAGCCGTCGGACGAGGCCGAGGCGGTGCGTCTGGGCGGCCCGTCGTGCCTCGCCGGTGACGTGATCGGTGATTATGTGCTGCCCGAGGCGCCGGAACCCGGCACCCGCTTCGCCTTTCTCGACCAGGCCCACTATTCGATGGTCAAGACCACGACTTTCAACGGCGTGCCGCTACCCTCGATCTGGCTGTGGGACAGCGAGACGGACGCGCTTGAATGCGTGAAGCGGTTTGACTGGGAAACCTTCCGGGATCGGCTGAGCTGAAATGGATCGGAGCTCCGGCAAGGCTGGGTGGCCGGTGGCAGGGCAGCGGCTGCGGTTACGGGTTCGTTGACGTTTGCTGCGGGCTGCGCTTGGGTAGGAACCATGATTTTCAATCCCGCCGTAGACGAAGACCAGGCCGCGCTGAGGCTCGCGGCAGAGGTGCCGGGCACCTCACTGTGCACGATCGTGGGGATCGACGGTTCCTATTCTCGCCGCCGCGGCGCGCAGCTGGCCATCGCGCCCGACGGGCGCATGGCAGGCAGCCTGGCCGACGGTTGCCTCGAGAAGGAACTGGCTGCCCAGGCCGCCGAGGCGCGGAGCCACGGCAGCGGTCCGGCCATGCTGCGCTATGGCGCCGGCTCGCCGTTTATCGACTTCCGGCTGCCCTGCGGGGCGGGGCTGGACGTGTTGATCGATCCAGCGCCGGACCGCGCGGCGCTTGCTGCCGCCATTGCGGAACTCGACGCCCGCCAGCCCGCCGCCGTCGCTCTGCCGGCGCCGTCGCCGGTGGCACAGCGCCAGTTCGTGCCCACGCTACGGCTGCTGGTCCTCGGGGCAGGGCCGGAGCCGGAAGCGCTGGCGCGGCTCGCGGCCACCCAGGGCCTGCCCGCCGAACTCCTGCTGCCAGAGCGGGACCTCTCCCTTGGCCGGGCGCCCGTCATCGCGGTCGACGCGTGGACCGCAGTCGTTCTGCTGTTTCACGACCACGAATGGGAGCCGGCCTTGGCTGACTGGGCCCTACGTTCGCCCGCCTTCTATGTCGGGGCACAAGGCGGCCGGGCCGCGCGCGACGCACGTGCGGAGCGGCTCACGGCGATGGGGCATGATGCGGCCGGCCTCGCGCGGCTCCGCAGCCCCGTCGGCCTCATTCCCAATGCGCGCGATGCCGGCACGCTGGCGCTGTCGATCCTGGCCGAAGTGGTCGCTGCATACGAGAACCTGCGCGCCTGAGCGGCCGGATCCGACCCCCGCTGAATTCAACGAGGACCCCGCACAGCGATGAGCAATCTCTTCTCCGCAATCGCGGCAGCATTTCCACAGGACCGCTCCGTTCCCTTCGCATGGTTGGACGATGGCAGCGTGGTGACCTATGGCGAAGTCGAGCAACGCTCGGCGGCCTATGCCAACGTGCTGCGCCAGCTGGGCGTGGAGGTGGGGGACCGCGTGGCGGTCCAGGCCGAGAAGTGCATCGACATGGTCATGCTCTACCTCGGTTGCCTGCGCGCCGGGGCCGTGCTCCTGCCGCTCAACACCGCCTATACTGCCGGCGAGCTTGATTATTTCATGCGCGATGCCGGGCCAACCCTGTTCGTCTGCGACATCGAACGGCGTGAAGCGATCGCTCCTCTGGCCGAGGCGGCAGGGGTCGCACGGATCGAGGACCTCGACGGCGCCGGGGGCGGCTCGCTCGTGGCCCTCGCGGCCGCGGCCCCGACCAGTTTCCCCACGGTCGAGCGCGATGCCGACGACCTTGCCGCGATCCTCTACACCTCGGGCACCACGGGCCGCTCCAAGGGCGCGATGATGAGCCATGCCAACCTGGCTTCCAACGCCCGTACGCTGGTGTCTTACTGGCGCTTCACGGCTGACGACGTATTGCTCCACGCCCTGCCGATCTTTCATACCCACGGGCTGTTCGTGGCGCTCAATGTCACCCTGCTGGCGGGGGCTTCGGTGATCTTCCAGCAGAAGTTCGATCCTGCACAGCTGATTGCCGCGCTCCCCCGGGCGACCGTGATGATGGGGGTGCCGACCTTCTACATCCGCTTGCTGGGCGAGGCCGGGTTCACCCGCGAGCTGGTCTCGCACATGCGGCTTTTCATATCTGGCTCCGCGCCGCTCTCCGCCGATATCCACCGCGAATTCAGCGCCCGCACCGGCCATGCCATCCTCGAACGCTACGGCATGACCGAGACCAACATGATCACCTCGAACCCCTACGATGGCCAGCGCATTGCCGGGACCGTGGGGTTCCCCCTGCCGGGCGTTTCCGTGCGGATTGCCGATCCCGAGACCGGCGCGCCCACGCCCGCTGGCGAGGTTGGGGTGATCGAGGTAACCGGCCCGAATGTGTTCAAGGGCTACTGGAACATGCCGGAGAAGACCGCCGGGGATTTTCGCGGCGGCTGGTTCATCACCGGCGATCTCGGGCGGATCGACGAGCGGGGTTACGTATCGATCGTGGGCCGGTCCAAGGACCTGATCATTTCGGGAGGATACAACATCTATCCGGCCGAGGTGGAGGCGGCTCTGGACGAGTTGCCGTTCGTACACGAATCCGCCGTTATCGGCGTGCCCCATCCCGACCTTGGTGAGGGCGTGGTCGCGGTGATCGTGCCGCGCGAGGCAACTTTTTCGGATTCCGGGGCGGTTCTGGCAGGTGTGGCCGATCAGTTGGCGCGGTTCAAGCAGCCGCGGCGGGTCGAGTTTGTTGACGCGCTGCCG
>DASTGC010000132.1:0-3115 GCA_035719485.1 Novosphingobium sp. | reverse complement strand
CGGCTTCCACTTCGACCATAGCCGAAAGCCGAACCGGTCGAGATACATTTGGGGTCAGGGTTGGGTGACCCTGGCCGCCGTCGTCCACGCCAAGACGGTCGCCACGAGCTGGGCGGTTCCGCTGCTTTCCAGGCTCGTTCGCAAGACCGGCAACCATGGCAAACTGACCGGTGCGCGGGTGCTCCTGCGGGCCGTGCGCGGCCTTTTCGGTCAGGGCCGTCTGCTGCTCGACACCTGGTTCATGCGGGCGTCGGTGATCACCTTCGCCCTGGACGAAGGGCTGAGTGTCATCGGCCAGGTCAGGAAGGACCTCGCTCTCTACCGGCCCCCGCCAGCGCGCCACGTCGGCCAGCGCGGGCGTACCCCCAAGTATGGCGCGAAGATGACCGAACAGACCGTCGCCACGCTGAAGGAGACCCGCTCCTTCCTGTTCCTCTATGGTCAAGGTCAGATCGTGCGCTATCGCTCCGCCGTCGTGCTGGCGAAATTCCTCGGTGGCCGGGCGGTCCGTGCCGTCTGGATCCGGCTGGAGGATGAAAACGGCCTGCCGAAGGCGCCGCGTCTGCTCATCTCCACCGAGATCACCGTGACCGCGCGGGAAATCATCGACGCCTACGCGTTGCGCTGGACCATCGAGCCGATGTTCTGTTCGCTGAAGCACGGCATCGGCGTCAAGGAAACCTGGCAGCGGCGGCGACAGACGCTCCACCGATGGGTGCAAATCCTCAGCACGGCCTTCGCCCTCACCCAAATGATGGCGGTCTCTGACCCGCTCATCGCACGACAGCTTGCGATTGTCGCCCCCTGGCGCAAGGAACCCCATCCCACTGCCGGTATGGTCAAGAAGGGGCTCGCCGCAATATTCCGCAATGTCAGTTTGCTGGCCGTTTGGGACCGGAAATGCCGGAAATTCAGCGGTCCGATCGCACCGCATCCGCGCGACATACGCAACGCCGCCTGAGCCGGTAGCAGCAGGCCCGAAAAACTGCAGAAAAATGGCGCCACCGAAGACCGCCAATGCGCGAACTCGCCTACTGACCGGAACAAGCTGCCATTTATGCGGGTGTTCAAGTCCGAGCGTGAAAGCCCGTCGAAACTCTAAACTCTAGTTTATCTTACTGTAGTTTCCAGGCGACGTTTCTTCTTCGTGGCGCCGGATTGGCGCGACGTGAGCGGAAGATGATGGCGGTGTTGGGTGACTTACGCGGCTTTGTCGGCGAGCGGCGCTGGCGATCCGTTTGTGCTTGATGCCGTGGCGTCGATTTTTCCCCAGATCGCCGCGCTGAAGGCCGACCGTCCGACCTCGCGTAAAATCCGGGCGATGCCGGCCTGGATCAGCCCGGCGGTGCGGGTGCCAGGCGCACGCCAGGGCGCGGGCTGGGCCAGGCCGGCCAGGCGCGCCGGGTCGGTGAAGGCCAGCATTTGCGGGATCGCATATCCGACCGCCAGTACCGTGACCCAGCGCATCAGCGTCTGACGCGACTGCTGCCAGGCATCCTTCAGGCCAAAGCCGTGCTTGAGGTTCCGGAACAGCGACTCCACCGCCCATCTCTTGGCATATCCGCTGATCACCAGCGGTGCGGACAGCGCCGGGTCGGTACAGATCAGCAGCCGCTGCTGGCGTGGTTTGTCGCGCCGATCGGGGCGCTCCAGTTCCACCCACACCGCCCGCACCACCCGCCCGCGCAGGAACCGCGCGGCAGCCAGGCAGGTACGATAGCGCACGACTTCCAGCTTGCCGTAGAGGATCGCGGCGCTGCGGTGCTCCGGCAATGCCGCAACCCGCTCCGGCGTCAGCCGCGCGCCATACTTGAGCGGCCGCCCCTGGCGGCGTTTGCGGGACGGCTTTGGCACATCGAACAGGGCGAGATCGCGGCGCACGCAGCCGATCACGGTGTGACCGGCGGCCAGGGCGCGGTCGATTAGCCAGGCGCGCATGAACCAGGCGTCCAGCAGCAGGCGCACGTGGCCAAGCCGCTGGCCGAGCTGATGCAGCAGCAGGCCGGCGCTGCGCAGCTTGCCGCGGTTGGTGCCGCGGCGCACCAGGCGCAGCAGCAGCGGCACCGCACCAACCGCGAAGTCGTTGCGCTCGATCACCGCCGCCAGGCATAGCCAGCCCTGACCGCGCAGGAATTTCGGCCGGTTCGGCTTGGCGTTGTGGTTGTGGTGCGTTATCGAGCCGGGCGCCTCGGTCGACACACGCTCGACCACGCTGTCGTCGATCACGGCGTACCAGACCGCCGGGCGGAACAGCATCCTCAGCACTTCGAGCAAGGCGGCCCAGACCCGCAGCCAGGACCAGCGTCCCTGCTCGAGGAACCAGTAGTACGTGCTCCAACCGCGCGAGAGGCCACTTGCCAGAATGGCGTCGGTGACGTGGCCACCCTTGGTAGCGGCCGCCCCCAGCAGCAGGTCGAGGAAGGTGGCCCGCCCCCGCGCCGGCACGGCGGCGGCAATGCACGCGATGACGCTGGCCAGGAGGGACGGAATGGGGGGAGAGGACATTGGTTGAACCCGTCGCGATGAAGGCCGTTGAGCTCAACGCAACACGGGGGGAAGGTTCGTCATGACCGCCGATCCCGCCATCCTCAAGCGCATTCGCAGCTGTCCGTTCGCCCGCGGCGGGCGCGTCCTGGTGCGCTTCCGCGCCAACGGCTACAGCCTGTTCGCGCGTCGCTCCGGGGAACCGTTGGCGCGGCTACGCTTGACCGGCAACGGCGACGAGGTCGTGCTGCTTTACCCCTCGCACCGCGGTGGCTGGGGCGCGCTCGGCGACTTCGGCACAAGCGCCATGTCGCTCGACAAAGCGCTCCAGTGCCTCAGCGATAATCCATATTTCCTGGAACTGCGCGATACCTACGGTTGAGCCGCTTCAGCGGATCGATGCGAAGCAGGAATGCCGTTCCCTGGAAACTACAGCTAGTACTACAGCCGGGTATTTTGCTGTAATTTGAGCGGCCATCATGGAGGGTATGGGCCATGGCCGTGATGGATGAGGCGGTTGATTGGGCGGGCGGTCTGGAAGCGCTGGTGGAGCAGATCGCGCCGCGGTTTCGGCGGATCGAGGCGCGACGGCGGGTGCGAGCCTATTTGCAGGGTCTGCTTGCTCCGGTAG
>DASTGC010000131.1:0-8283 GCA_035719485.1 Novosphingobium sp. | reverse complement strand
GCCCCTCGGCCCAGCGGGTCATTCGCCCAAGGAAATCGAGCTTCTGGCCGAACTTGGGATTGGCCGCGCGATCGGGAATATCGCCGCCCGCCGGGATGTAGACGTTCTCGAGCACCAGTCCTTGACCGGGACCGAGCAGCTCCACGCCAATGTGCCGAGCCTCGCCATTATCCTGCCAGTCATGCCGCGAAATCTCGCGCAGCGGGATGCGGCTAAGGGTGGCGACGCCGTGGTAGCCTTTCTGCCCATGCACCACCCGGTGCGCATAACCGGCCGCCTCGAACACCTCGTGCGGGAACAGGTGCTCGGCGCACTTTATCTCCTGCAGGCAGAGCACATCGGGCTGCTCCTGCCGGAGAAACCGGATGACCTGATCAGCGCGCAGGCGGACCGAGTTGATATTCCAGGTGGCAATGGAGATCATGCGGAAAGCTTTAGGGACGGGAGATCATTTTTGCCAGTGCCGGAGCAAGGTTGACCAATCGGCCAGCCAGGTGGAGCGGTGACCGTCTGCATGCGCCGAACGCAGCCCGCTTGCACCTATCGATCGTTCGATCATGCCTTGCCGGGAGGCCGGAATTCAGTTACCGCAATGACTGATCTGCAAGATTCAGCGTGGGCAGAGCGGATAAGGAAACGCAGGTATGTCTTCTATCTTCGACAAGCCGATCATCGACACCGACACCCATGTGACCGAGCCGCCGGATCTCTGGACTTCGCGCCTGCCGAAGAAGTTCGGGGACAGCGTGCTGCACGTGAAGCTGCACCCCCGATACAACATGGAATACTGGTTCATCGGCGATAAGGCCGTGTTCTCTGCCTGGGGCAGCGCCAACTACGGGTTTCCCGGCGGTTCGCTGTCGATCCCGCCGCGGTGCAACGAATCGCATCCGGGCGCGTGGGACGCTCATGAGCGCCTGAAGTACATGGACGAAACCGGCGTTTACGCGCAGGTGCTCTATCCGAACCTCGGCGCCGTCGTCATGGGCATGTACAAGCAGATGGAAGACGAGCTGAAGCTTGGCTCTATCCGCGCCTACAACGACTTCATCATCGAGTTCACGAATCCGGCTCCCGAGCGCTTCATTCCCATGGCGGTCCTGCCGCTCTGGGACATTGCGGAATCGGTCAAGGAAGTCGAACGGGCGGCCAAGATCGGCCACAAGGGCGTGCTGCTGAGCGGCGCTCCCCACGAGCATGGCTGGCCCTATCTCAGCGACAAGGCCTGGGAACCGCTGTGGTCGGCCATTCGCGATGTCAACCTGCCGATCAGCTTCCATGCCGGCGGCGGCGACTATGCGGACGACTTCCTCAGCGCCGGCCGCTTCAAGGTCGATGGGGTCTACACCAACTATGTGCGGTCCTCCACGGGCACCTTCCTGCAGATGGGCGCACAGCTTTCGGACCTGCTGATGTCGGGCGTGCCGCAGCGCTATCCCGAACTGCGCTTCACCGTCGTCGAGAGCGGCCTCGGCCATCTCGGCTTCGCGCTTGAATCGCTGGACTACCACTACAAGGTCGCCAAGGTCTGGGAGCATCGCCCCGAGTTCAAGGAACTTCCGAGCGAGACCGCCCGCAAGCAGGTCTGGGTGAACTACTGGTTCGAGCGCCTCGAGCAGCACCACCTGAACTCGATCGGCGAGGATCGGGTCATGTTCGAGACCGACTTCCCGCACACCACATGCCTCGGCGGCAAGGAAGCAGTGCGCAATGCTCTGCAGAACGGCCTCGAGCAGCAGCCCGATCGGGTGCAGAACAAGGTGCTCTGGGCCAACGCCGCGAACCTGTTCAACCTGGCGCTGCCCGAGAAGTTCGGTTCCGCAAAGCAGGGGCTGCAGACGGCCTGATCCCACATATCAAGTGGCCGCGTGCGCAGCGCACGCGGCCACTTGTCGCGTTTAATTCATGACAAATCCATGCGGGGACTAGACAAGATGCTGAAGCTGGAACCCAATACCAAGTACGACATGCCGGCAGCGTTCGGCAAATCGATCTACACCAAGGTCTCTCACGTTCCTGATCTTCAGCTGATCGCGACGTCATTTGAGACCACTCCGGAGGCCATTGAGGCCCTCCTGCCGCCGCACATCGCGAAGGGCGACAGCAACCTGGTCTACGTCAACCGCCTGCGTTACCGCGGAATCGACTACGTGGCCGGTCGCGGCTACGAGGAGATCGTGGTGGGCGTAAACGCGCGCCACGAGCACGACGGCAAGGTGATCAATGCGCCCTACATGCTCTGCATCTGGGTCGACGAGGTGCCGTCCATCCTGTCTGGCCGTGAATCGCTCGGTTATCCGAAGCTTTATGCCGAGATCCCGCAGCTGATCGAAGTGGAGGACACCATCCGCTTCTCGGCTTCGGAATACGGCACCCGGTTCCTCGAAGGCAATGTGCGCGATCTCAAGCAGCTGCCGGATTCGGCCATTCCCAAGGTCAATGCCTCGGTTTCGGAATTCAATTTCGCCTGGAAGTACATCCAGGGTCCTGAAGGGACGATCGACGCCGACTACATCACGCTCACTCGAATGAAGTGGGACTATCAGCAGGCGTGGATGGGCAAGGGCGAGTCCCGGTTCATCCCTGGCAGCTTCGAGGACATGCCCGCCTCCTGCGCCGCGGTGAAGGGCCTTGCCGCGCTGCCGGTCCTGAGCTGGAAGCCGGCGTTCGTCGCCAGGGCCACCGCGATCATCTACCGCGACGAGACCAAGCGGCTCCCATCGATGAACCGGACCGCCTGACCGGGTGAAGATCGCTGCCGACCCGCCCGGTGGGCGGGTCGGAGGCAAGCCAAACAGGTGCGGGCACTGTCCTGGGGGGAAAGGATCCATCGTGCTGACATTGTTTCACGGCAAAAACAGCCGCGCCCTCCGGGTGCTCTGGACGCTCGAGGAGCTGAACCTGCCCTACCGGCTGGTCTACCTCCCCTTCCCGCCACGAATGCGCGCACCCTGGTTCCTCGAAGAGAACCCGCTCGGGACCATGCCGCTGCTGGTCGACGGGGACGCGCGGCTGACGGAATCCGTGGCAATCTGCCAATATCTCTGCGGCAAATACGACGACCGGCTGGCGGTCGCGCCGTCATCGCCGGAATATGGCGAATGGCTTATGTGGACGGTCTTCGCCGAGGCGACGATGAACTACACGCTATCGGTCTGCCTGCGCTATGGCTGGATCGAGCGGAAGGAAAACCGCAAGCCGGACGTAGTCGAGTTCTACAAGACCCGGTTCGAGGAAAAGGCGGCCTACCTATCAGAAGGACTTGGCAGCAGGAAATACCTCGTGGAATCGCGGCCGACGATCGCCGATATCTGCGTCGGGTATAACTTCGTTCTGGCCGAATATGTGGGCTACATGGACGATTGCCCGGCGAACGTCCGTGACTATTGGGAGCGGCTGAAGGCAATGCCGTCCTATCAGCGCTGCCTGGAAGTGGAACGCACCGCGCCGCTGGCGTTGGAACGGCCTGACGATCTTCCGCGGCAGGGCTCGGGCAGGGCCTAGACGGTAAAACTTTCGCCGCAGCCGCAAGACCCCTTGGCGTTGGGGTTCTGGAAGACGAAGCCGGCGGAAAAATCGTCCTCCACCCAGTCCATGGTCGAGCCGATCAAATAGAGCACCGAGGCGCCGTCGATGAAGAACAGGCCGCCCGGGGTTTCGATCCGCTCGTCGAGCGGACTCGCCTCGTTCACGTAGTCAACCGAATAGGCAAGGCCCGAACAGCCGCGACGGGGGGTTGAGAGCTTCACCCCGATCGCGCCGTCCGGGGCCTGTTCCATCAGCCTGGCCACGCGCGCTTCGGCCCCCGGCGTGAGGATCACGGCGGCAGGACGCGGACGGCGGGCGGGAACGGTTGTCGTCGGTTCGGTCATGGCTGCAACCTATGTGGGGCGCGGATCACAACATGCCAAGTTCGAGCTTGGCCTCGTCGCTCATCTTCTGCGGATCCCAGGGCGGATCCCATACGAGATTGACCTCGGCATCGCGCACGCCGGGGACCGCGCAGACACGCATTTCCACCTCGCCGGGCATCGATTCGGCCACGGGGCAATGAGGGGTGGTTAGGGTCATGGTCACGGCCACGGCGCCGTCCGTGGCGATGTCGACGCCGTAGATCAGCCCGAGATCGTAAATGTTCACCGGAATTTCCGGATCGAAGATGTCGCGCAGCGCTGCGATCACGCCCTCGTAGAGCGCGCCGCCAGGCTCATGCCCGGCCAGTCCCTGCGGCTGCTGGGCAAGAAAGCCTTCGAGGTAATCGCGCTTGCGCTCCAGCTTCTCGGACGCCGTCTCCCCGGGCGCGTCTTCCACTCGGGCGCGGGGTGGGGAGGACACGGCCTCGACCTCTTCCACGCTGAACTTGGGTTCACCGGGCATGTTGGATTCGGCGGTCATCCGAAGATTCTCCTGGTCCGTTCGATCCCCTTGAGCAGGGCCGCGATATCGCTTTCATCGTTGTAGAGCCCAAATGACGCTCTGGCGGTGGCGGGCACACCGAGGTGGTCCATCAGCGGCTGGGCGCAGTGATGGCCCGCCCTGATGGCAACGTTCTCCTCGTCGAGGATCGTGCCGAGATCGTGCGGGTGGACGCCGTGAAGCGCGAAACTGACGATCCCGGCGCTGTCATCCGGCCCGAACAGGGTCACGCTGTTCATTCCGCGCAGTTCGTCGCGCAAAACCTGGACCAGCCGCGCCTCGTGGGCGTGGATTGCGGAAAGGCCAATGCGCTCGACGTAATCGATGGCAACGGCCAACCCGATCGCCTCGACGATCGCCGGGGTGCCGGCCTCGAACCGCGCGGGCGGCGGGGCGAAGGTGGTGTGGGCGAAGGTCACCCGGTCGATCATCGCGCCGCCGCCCTGCCACGGCGGCATGGTGGCCAGCAAGTCCGCCCGGCCCCAGAGCACGCCGATGCCGGTCGGCCCGTAGAGCTTGTGACTCGACCAGACGTAGAAGTCGCAGCCCAGTTCGACCACGTTGACGGGCACGCGCGGGACGGCCTGGCAACCGTCGATCAGGATCTTGGCACCCACCGCATGGGCCAGCGCGACGGCGCGGGGCACGTCAAGCATGGAGCCGAGCACGTTCGAGACATGGGCGAAAGCGACCAGCTTGTGCGCCGGGGTGAGCATCGCCTCGGCGGCGGTAAGATCGATCTGGCCATCAACGGTCAGCGGGCAGACATCGATGGCGACCCCGGCTCGTTCGGCCAGCAATTGCCAGGGGACGATATTGGAATGGTGCTCGAGCACGGACAGCAGGATCCGGTCTCCAGCCTTGAGATTGGCCTGGCCCCAGGTCTGGGCGACCAGGTTGATCCCCTCGGTTGCGCCGCGCACGAAGACGACCTCGCCCTCCTCGGCCCCCATGAAGCGCGCCACCCGGCGGCGGGCCGCTTCGAAGCCGAGGGTCATCTCGGCCGAGCGGCCATAGACGCCGCGGTGAACGGTAGCGTAGTCCTCGCCGAGTGCGCGCGCGGTCGCATCGATCACCGCGCGGGGTTTCTGCGCGGACGCGCCGCTGTCGAGATAGTGCCACGGCGCACCACTCTGGGTGCGCAGGCCCGGGAAATCGGCGCGAAGGGTCGCAAAGTCTAGTTGGGCGGCAGCCAGGTCGCTCACAGCAAGGCCTCCAGCGCGGCAAGGGCTGCCTCGTCGAGCCGCTCTTCCTCACCCGCGCCGACGAAGGCTTTGGCCAGGAACGCCTGGAGCATCAGGCGCTTGGCCTCGGCCGGGGGAAGCCCGCGTGATTGCAGGTAGAACAGGCCGTTCGCATCCAGTTCGCCGACCGCGCAGCCATGGGTGCACTTCACGTCGTCGGCGTAGATTTCGAGTTCCGGTCGGGCATTGGCCGTGGCTGTGCGGTCAAGCAGCATGGCGCGGACCGACTGTTCGCCATCGGTGCCGTCGGCCCCGCGCGCGACCATGACCTTGCCGAGATAAGTGCCAATGGCCTCGCCGCCGAGGACCGAGCGGATGATCTGCCTGCTGGACGCATCGGGCCCGGCGTGGACCACGTTGGTGACGAGTTCCAGCACCTGCCCCGCTCCGCCGACCTGGGCCGCGCCTAGGGTGAAGCGCGCGCCCCGCTCAAGCCGCACGTCGAGCGCAATGCGCCCATAGGCGTGACCCGCATTGAGCACGCGGAGATCGAGACTTGCACCGGGCGCGAGAGTGATGGCCAGGTGACGGGCCACCGCCTCTCCCTCGGGCACGATTACGCGTTCGCACACCTCACCGGCGGGGACTGCAATTTCCTCGACCGCCACCGGCCAGACGCGCTCCAGCGCTCCGAGATCGGCGTAGCGAAAGTCCTCGTCCCTTCTGGTGGGAAGCAAGGCCGTTGCAGTGTTCATGCAACCGCCTCGTAGCCTTCCCGCTCCAGCTGGTGCGCGAGTTCAGGGCCGCCGGTGCGCACGATCCGCCCGCCGGCGAGCACGTGGACATAGTCCGGCTTCACGTAGTCGAGCAGGCGCTGGTAGTGGGTGATCAGCAGCACGGCCTTGTCGGGCTTGCGCATGATCGCGTTGATCCCTTCGCCGCAAATCCGCAGGGCGTCGATGTCGAGGCCGGAATCGGTCTCGTCGAGGATCGCCAGCTTGGGATCGAGGATGCCCATCTGGACCATCTCGGCACGCTTCTTCTCGCCGCCGGAAAAGCCAACGTTCACCGGGCGCTTGAGCATGTCCATGTCCATGCGCAGCAGGGCTGCCTTCTCCCGCGCCAGCTTGAGGAACTCACCCCCCGAGAGCGGCTCCTCGCCGCGGGCCTTGCGTTGGGCATTAAGCGCCTCGCGCAGGAACTGGACATTGGAGACGCCGGGAATCTCGACCGGATACTGGAAGCCGAGAAACAGGCCGGCGGCGGCGCGTTCATGCGGTGCGAGGGCGAGCAGGTCCTCCCCGCCGAAGCTCACCGAGCCGCCGGTTACCTCGTAGCCGGGACGTCCGCCAAGGACATAGCCCGTGGTCGACTTGCCCGCGCCGTTGGGCCCCATGATCGCGTGGATCTCGCCCGCGTGCACGGTGAGCGAGAGGCCCTTGAGGATCGGCTTGCCGGCGACTTCCGCCTTGAGGTCGGTGATCTGGAGCATGGTCATCCCTGTTCGCGCCCGCGGCCCTGCGCGAGTTGGCGGTTGCGCCGCTCATGCCAGCGGTCGCGCATGACGGCGGAAACATGGACTGCGGCGCCAGCCGGATCGGCCAGAACAGCGTCGGCCGCGATCCGCTCGACCCGGTAGCCGACTTCGGTAAGGCTGCGGTCGCGGGTCGCCGCGAAAACAGCGTCTTCGTCCCCCGCGAGTTCGATGACGAGCATCAGGTCCTTGCAGGCGAAGTCGACGATGGCCGAGCCGATCACGGCCTGCCGTTTGAAGGCGAAGCCGCCCATTTCGACCTGGGTCAGCGCCTGGGCGAGGCCTTCCTGCGCCGGCGTCGGATTGCGCCGCATTTCGCGGGCACGCTCGTGGAGCGCGTCGAGGCGCTTTGCCGAGATTTCCCAGCCGCGGCCCTTCTTCTTGACCGTCGGCACATCGCCCGAAGGCTCACGCAGGGTGAGGGTCTTCTTCATCCAACGGAACCTTCCAGCGAAATACCCAGCAGCTTCTGCGCCTCGACAGCAAACTCCATCGGCAGCTGCTGCAGCACTTCCTTGGCGAACCCATTCACGATCAGGGCCACCGCCTCTTCCTGCCCGAGCCCGCGCTGCATGGCATAGAACAGCTGGTCATCGCTGATCTTGCTGGTGGTCGCCTCATGCTCGATCGTGGCCGAGGGGTTCTTCACCTCGATGTAGGGCACGGTGTGGGCCCCGCAGTCCTTGCCCAGCAGCAGCGAATCGCACTGCGTGAAGTTGCGCACGTCTTCCGCGCCGGAGGCCACCCGAACCAGCCCACGGTAAGTGTTGTTCG
Organism: Novosphingobium sp.; assembly: GCA_035719485.1. GTDB lineage: Bacteria > Pseudomonadota > Alphaproteobacteria > Sphingomonadales > Sphingomonadaceae > Novosphingobium. The sequence goes on along the minus strand of DASTGC010000131.1, from coordinate 375 downwards.
ACTTGCCGGCGCTGATCCCCTTGGAGACGATGGTCGACCGGCTGCGCTTGCCGTTGTGGATCATCTTCGTGCCGGTATCGGCCTGCTGGAAATTGTTGGTGACGGCTACCGAGTAGAACTCGCCCACCGAATCCTCGCCGTTGAGCACGCAGGAGGGATACTTCCAGGTGATCGCCGAGCCCGTTTCCACCTGGGTCCACGAGACCTTCGAGCGGGCGCCCTGGCAAAGGGCCCGCTTGGTGACGAAGTTGTAGATGCCGCCCTTCCCGGTCTCCGGATCGCCCGGATACCAGTTCTGGACGGTGGAGTATTTGATCTCCGCGTCCTCCAGCGCCACCAGCTCGACAACCGCGGCGTGCAGCTGGTTCTCGTCGC
>DASTGC010000130.1:0-6744 GCA_035719485.1 Novosphingobium sp. | reverse complement strand
CGATCTCGATGGTCGTGAACCTTGTCGGCAACCTTCTCCTGATCCTTCCCCTCCAGCACATGGGCCCCCCGCTGGCGACCGCGATTGCCTCCACGGTCAACGTCGCCATGCTATACCGGACGCTGGTTGGCCGCGGCCATTTCGTGGCCGACCGGCGGCTCCGGCGTCGCGCCCCGCGCCTGCTGCTGGCCTCGCTGGCCATGGGCTTGGTCCTGTGGTTCGGGCAGGCCCTGCTGATGCCCTATGTCCACGGCGCCTGGCCGGTGCGCTTCGCTGCGCTGGCGGTACTGGTCTCGGCCGGAATGGTCGTCTATGGGCTCGCCACCCTGGTGATGGGCGCCTTTTCGAAGGACGACATTGCCCTGCTCCTGCGGCGTCGCCGCCAACCCACGTAGAGTTCCGATTTCATGCGCATCGTTTCCGGCATCCAGCCCACCGGCAATCTCCACCTCGGCAATTACCTCGGGGCGATCCGCAATTGGGTGCGCATGCAGGACGAGCACGCAGGCGGCGAATGCCTGTTCTTCCTGGCCGATCTCCACGCCATCTCGATGCCGCACGTGCCCTCCGAGCTTTCGGCGAACACACGCGAGATGGTCGCCGCGCTGGTTGCTTGCGGGATCGATCCGGACCGTTCGATCCTGTTCAACCAGGCCCAGGTGCCCCAGCACGCCGAGCTGCAATGGCTCCTCAACGGCACCGCCCGGATGGGCTGGCTCCAGCGGATGACCCAATGGAAGGACAAGGCCGGCAAGAACCGCGAAGGCGCCTCCGTCGCCCTGTTCACCTACCCGGTGCTCCAGGCGGCCGACGTCCTGCTCTACCAGGCGACCCACGTGCCGGTGGGCGAAGACCAGAAGCAGCACCTCGAACTGGCGCGCGACATCGCCCAGAAGTTCAACTTCGACTTCTGCCCGGAAGATGCGCCGGTCTTCACCCTGCCCGATCCGATCATTCCGCCCGAGGCGGCCCGGATCATGAGCCTGCGCGATGGCAGCGCCAAGATGAGCAAGTCCGATCCGTCCGAGATGAGCCGGATCAATCTCACCGACGATGCCGACACGATCATGACCAAGGTCAAGAAGGCCAAGACCGACCCCGAGCCGCTGCCCTCGGAAGCCGAGGGGCTGGAGGGGCGGCCTGAGGCGGCGAACCTCGTCGGCATCTATTCGGCCATGGCGGGCAAGAGTGTGGCCGAAATTCTCGGTGAATTCGGCGGCAAGGGCTTCGGCGCGTTCAAGCCGGCGCTGGGCGAACTGCTGGTGGAAAGCCTCGCGCCGATCAACGCGCGCTTCGTCGAGCTGCGCTCCGACCGCGAGATGCTCGACGCGATCCTTGCCCGCGGCGCCTCGCGCGCCCGCCAGCTGGCGATCCCCACGCTCGACAAGGTCTATGCCGCGCTCGGCCTGGTGCGCGGCTGAGGCCGGTCAGCTTCCAGCAAGGTTGGACTCCTAAGGAACCGCACCGGGGCTGCGTTTCACTGCCATGCGGGAGCGCCGCCGCTTGATCCTGCCCGAGCCCGCAACGTTCCGCCACGGCCCCTCGCCCCGTGAGCGTGCCATTTCGGCGCTGCTCTCGCTGGCAGTCTGCGCGCTGCTGGGCCTGATGCTGGTGCGGATGGGGGCCTTCACGCCCAGCGCCCCGGGCAACGGCTCGCGCCTTGTCGCGGTCGACGTGAGCAATCGGGAGAGTGACAAGTCCCGGCAGGCGCAGCGGACGCCCGCCCACCATGACACGGCCGCAAGCGCCAGCTCGCCGGTCGTCACGCCCCCACCCCCTGCGCCGACGGAAAGCCCCCTCCCCGTCCTCAATCTCATCCCGCTCAGCCGCGAGCAGATGGCCTCGGCCGACATCGGCCGGATGCCTCACCGCGGTTCCGCCGCCGGTCCCCCGGCGCCACAGGTCGGGGCGGAGGCCGCGGGCGGTGGCGACGGCCCGGGCGGCGCGCATCTCTATGCCGCCGAATGGGTCCGCGAACCGACCCATGCGGAAATGGCGACCTACATCCCCCGGGGCGCCAACACGCCGGGAGCCTGGGCGATGATCGCCTGCCGAACCATCGAGCAGTTCCATGTCGAGGATTGCCGCGAGATGGCCGAGAGCCCGCCGGGTTCGGGCCTGGCGCGCGGGCTGCGCCAGGCTTCGTGGCAGTTCCTCGTCCGCCCGCCGCGGGTGGATGGCAGGCCGATGATCGGCACATGGGTGCGGATTCGGTTCGATTTCACGCGACCGCCTGACGCGAGCGGAGCCGGCGGGGATGGTCCCGACGCCGGCTGAGTTCATCCCACTTGCCGCACGGACCGCCGCGCGGCATTCAAGCGCTATTCAGCGCCGGTGCGTTAGACCAACACACAGGCGCGCCAGCCCGCGGCAGGAGAGCGGCGCGGATTCGAAGGGACAAGAGGCATGTCGCGCAAGAAGTTCGAATTTTCCGCTCTGGGCAAAACCTTGAAGCTGGCCGCCGTGCCGCTGGTCCTCGCCAGCCTTTCGGCCTGCGCCACAGGGCTCGACACCAGCGTCAGCCGCTTCCAGTCGCAGATGCCCGCACCGGCTGGCCAATCCTTCGCCGTCGTGGCGGAGGACCCGGCTCTCGCCAGAGGGCTGGAATTCTCCCAGTATGCCCGCCTCGTGGAAGGCCAGATGACGCGGCTCGGCTACACCCCGTCCGACCCGGCCCACGCTACCATGATCGTGCGCTTCGACTACGGCGTCGACCGCGGCCGTGAGCGCGTCCGCTCCACCGGCTTCCGCGATCCGTTCTGGGATCCATGGTACGGCTACCGCGGCTTCGGCGGCTACTATGGCAGGCCTTATCACTGGGGTCCCTATGGCGGCTGGGGCTTCGGCTGGTATGATCCGTGGTTCGACGGCGGCGTGGAGAGCTACACCGTCTACACCAGCGGCATTTCGCTCAAGATCGACCGCAAGGCCGACGGTGCCCGCCTGTTCGAGGGCAAGGCCGAGGCGGTATCCACTTCGAACCGCCTGCAATACCTCGTGCCAAACCTCGTCGAGGCCATGTTCACCGGCTTCCCCGGGCATTCGGGCGAGACCGTCCGGATTACCGTGGCGCCGGAAAACTCGCGCCGCTGACAGGTGGGGGCCCTCCCGGCGCTCGCCCCGGGACCGCGCTCTCGCCAATTTGATCGAGGCACTTGCGGCTCGGCGTTTCCCCGAGCAGTTTGGCCGCGATGAAGTGCCTCATGCTCCTTCTCGCCGCCCTGCTGGCCGCGCCCGCTTCCGCGCAAGCTCCGGCGGCGCGTTGGACTGCCGCGGCGCTGGCCGATCTCCACAAGTGGGTGGCCGCCGCGCCCGAAGACGCCCTGCCAGCCCCCGACGCCTCAGCCCTTGAGGCCGCCGAGCGCATGGGTGACGGCGCGGCGGTGGACCGGGCCGCCGATGCCGTCGCGCTCAAGCTCGCCACCATGCACCTCACCGGCTGCTGCGGCGCCAACCATGCCGGCTGGCATATTGTCGATACCGACATCGCCGCCGACCTACCCCAGCAGCTCACGGCCGCGGTCAGCGGCGGAACGCTCGACGCGTTCTTCGCCTCCCTTGCCCCACAGAACCCCGACTATGCCGCCCTGCGCGCCGCCTATGCGACAGAGCAGGACCCAGGCCGTCGCGCCACCCTCGCCCGCAACATGGAGCGCTGGCGCTGGCTGCCGCACGATCCGGGACTGCGCTATCTCCTCGTCAACACGGCGGCCTTCGAACTGCGTTATTTCGTCGGCGGCAAGGTCTACGACCGGCGGCCTGTCATCAATGGCAAGGTTTCCTCACCCACCCCGATCTTCGCCGCCCGCGTGACCGGTATTACCTTCAACCCCTGGTGGGACATTCCGCCCAACATCGTGCGCGAAGGGATCGGCAAGCTGGCGCGCTTCAATCCGGCGGCGGCGCGAGCCAAGGGCTATGTCTGGAGCGGCGGCAAGTTCCGCCAGCGGCCGGGGCCGACCAACTCGCTCGGGCTGATGAAGTTGGTCATGCCCAATCCGTTCAACATCTACCTGCACGACACACCGAGCAAACAGCTGTTTGCCCGCCCCGTGCGCGCCTTCAGCCACGGCTGCGTACGGGTGAGCGACGCCCTGGGATTTGCCGAAGTGCTGCTGCGCCCCGGGTTCCCCCGAAGTCTGATCGACGACATCGTCGCTCGGGGCGAGACGACCACGGTCGGTCTGCCGGTCCCGATGCCGGTCTACATTGCCTACTTCACGGCCGGCCTGGGGCCAGACGGCCAGGTGGCGTTCTACCCTGACATCTACGGGCGCGACGGGCAGATGGGCGATATGAAGGACATCAGCCGCCTCTGCGCCGCCTGATCAGCTGCCGAGGGAAACGACCCCGCCGGTCGAGCCGAAGCCGCCTGCGCCGCGCGCCGTCTCGTCGAGATCGGCCGCCTCCAGCCAGCCGGCCCGGGTGACCGGGGCGAGGACCAACTGGGCCACGCGGTCACCGCGCAGGACGGCGAATGGCTCGGTGCCATGGTTGATCAGGATCACCTTGAGCTCGCCGCGATAGTCCGAATCGATCGTGCCCGGGGTGTTGGGCACGGTGATCCCGTGCTTGAGCGCGAGGCCCGAGCGCGGGCGAACCTGGATTTCGAAATGCGGCGGGATCGCCACGGCCAGCCCGGTCGCCACGGCATGGCGCCCGCCCGGGGGGATCGTCACGTCCTCGGCAGAGACCACGTCCATGCCTGCCGCTCCCTCGGTGGCATAGGCGGGCAGGGCAAGCCCTTCCCCATGCGGCAGGCGCTTCACCAGCACGGGCACCGGCTCATTCGGCAAGGGCATGGGCAATCCTTTCGACGATGGCCATGGCGACCATGTCCTTCGGCATCTCTGGCAGGTGTTCGATCCCGTCGGAGGTGACGATGTGGACGGTGTTGCTCTTGCCGCCCATGACCGACTTGCCCTTGGCATCGACCGAGACGTCGTTGGCAATGATCCAGTCCGCCCCCTTGCGCTTGCGCTTCTCCTGCGCGTGCTCGATCACCTTGTCGGTCTCGGCCGCGAAGCCGACCAGCAGCTTGGGCTTGAGCGACGGTGTCGCGCCGATCGTGGCCAGGATATCCGGGTTTTCGGTCAGCATCAGCACTGGGGGTGCAGAACCGCGCTTCTTGATCTTGCTGGTGGCGACGTCCTTGGTCCGCCAGTCGGCGACGGCGGCAACCATTATGGCAACATCGGCGGGAAGCGCCTTCTTGACCGCATCCTGCATCTGGCGCGCGCTCTCCACGTCGATCCGGTCCACGCCCGGAGGGGTGCCGAGATTGACCGGGCCCGATACCAGTGTGACCTGCGCCCCGAGCCGGGCGGCCGCCGCGGCTATGGCGAAGCCCTGCTGCCCGGACGAGCGGTTGGCGATATAGCGCACCGGATCGATCGGCTCGTGCGTCGGCCCGGCGGTGACGAGGACGTGACGGCCGGAGAGCGGCCCGTCCTCAGGCTTGACGAAAGGCGCGGCCGGAGAGGCGGGAGCGCCAACGCTGATGCCGAACTCGTCGCCCGGGATCGGCTCGGGCGCGGACTGGCGGTCGTTGACGAGATGGTTGAGCGCTTCGGGATCGGTCGGCGGGGCGGCGCGGCCCTTGCCCTTTTTGGCCAGCAGGGCACCGGCCGGGGTAGCGGGCAGATCCGGCTCCGGCGCGGGTGCGGTAAGCGCATCGCCTTCGGGCAGCGCCTCCAGCGCCATGGCCTTCTTCGCCTGCTTGCCCGCGGCGCGACCGATCAGCGAGGCGGAGAGGCCGCCGAGCCCCGCATCGTCGTTCGCGAAGGTGGGGAGGGGATCGACCGGGTCGAACGCTTCGTCTTCCGGAGGGGACCAATCTTCGCCGCCCTGCATCGGCAGGGCATCGGGCCCGGTGAAGAAGGCTGCGATCTGGCGCCACACCGCATCGGGCTCGGGCAGGCGGCCGGGGCCGAATTCGCCGCAGGCCATGGCGCCCTCTTCGGGCTCCATCACGAAGACACCCGCATCACGCAGGGCGGCAACGTTGCGGACGGTTGCGCCATGCTGCCACATCCGCACGTTCATCGCGGGCACGGCCATGACCGGCTTGTCGGTCGCCAGCATCAGCGTAGTGGCGAGATCGTCCGCGATTCCGGCGGCCATCCTCGCCAGGAGATCGGCAGTGGCCGGGCAGACCACCACGAGATCGGCCTCGCGGCTCAGCTGGATGTGCCCCATCTCGACCTCGTTCCTGAGGTCCCACAAAGTGGTGTGGACGGGGTTTTCCGAAAGGGCGGCAAGCGCCATCGGGGTGACGAACATGGCCCCGCCCTCGGTCAGCACGCAGGTGACCGAGCCGCCGCCCTTGCGGATCATCCGCACGAGCTCGCACGACTTGTAGGCGGCAATGCCGCCGCCGACGATCAGCAGGATGCGCGGGCCAGCCATAGGGTCACGTTCTCTGCACACCTCGGCCGCCAAGGGCAATCGGCATTTTCCGAGAGGTGGCGGCGCGCCACAGGTTGCTCAGGGTCACAGGGAGGAAGACAAGGCCCACCAGCAGGGTGGGGGCGACGACCATGCCCCAGTAGAAATTGTCGCCCCGTCCGGCGATCATGAAGACGAGGCCATAGCCTGCCTGTAGCAGGAAACCGAATGCCCCGGCCGCACTCTTCCAACCGGACCAGCCCAGCAGGCTGGCCATGACCAGCGCACCGCCGAGGGGGTGCGGCAGGAGCCGGAGGTTGCTAGAGAGGACCAGCATCGAAAGCCAGCCGGATAGAC
>DASTGC010000129.1:0-7506 GCA_035719485.1 Novosphingobium sp. | reverse complement strand
AGCAAATCGTCCTGGCCGACAAGATGGGCTTCGACACAGTCTGGTGCGTGGAACACCACTTCCGCGAGAACCGTTCGCACATGCCCTGCAGCGAGGCCGTCCTCGGAGCGCTTTCGCAGATCACCGAAAAGATCAAGCTCGGCTTCGGGGTGACCCTCTCGCCCCACGAATTCATCCACCCTGCCCGCCTCGCGGAAAAGGTAGCAACGGTCGACCTGCTTTCGCGCGGACGAGTCCAGTGGGGCCTCGGCCGGTCGACCCCGATGGAACAGACCGCGTTCCACGTCGACCAGAAGCGCAGCAAGGAAAAGCAGCGCGCCGCGGCCCGCACCGTGGTCGGCATGTGGGACCAGGAATATTATGAGGAGGACTCCGAGTTCCTGAAGTTTCCCCGCCGCATGGTCACGCCCAAGCCCTATCAGTATCCGCATCCGCCGGTGTGGATCGCGTGCAACCAGCCCTCGGGTGCGCAAGGTGCCGGTGAGGACGGGCTCGGCATGCTCTGCTTCAGCGTGATGCAGCCGCTCGAAAAGCTGAAGCCGATGATCGAGACCTATCGCAAGGCCCAGGAAAATCCCAAGCCACTGACCCAGATGGTGACCAACAAGGTGGGCACCTACACACTTGTCCACTGCACGGAATCGCGCGCCAACTTCGAAACGGACCGCGTCTGGGATTCGATGTGGTGGTGGTACAAGGGGATCGCCGAATTCCATCTCGAATGGGAATTCGCCTACATGTCCGACGAGGAGAAGGAGGAGATGTTCCCGATCTACAGCAAGCAGGCACGGGGCGAATTTGACATCACCGAGTTTGACCGGGAAGACATGGCGATCGTCGGCACGCCGGACGAGTGCCTGAAGAAGTTTCTGCGCTATGCCGAGGCCGGCGTCGACCAGGTGCTGTGCTACCTGAACTTCGGGTATCTTCCCCAGGACGCAGTCCTGCGCAGCATCGAACTGCTCGGCACTTTCGTCATTCCCGAACTGCAGAAGCGGGGCCACGGGACGACTGCCCAGAGCCTCTCCGTCACCATGGCAGATGCCGCCAAGCGGGTCCCTCGGACCTGGTAAACCGGCATTGCACTGGGAGAGGACATGAAAATGGCCGATGCAAATCAGTTCTTCGGGCTATCCGGCAAGGCCGCGATGGTGATCGGCGGCGGCCTCGGCATGGGCGAGAGCACCTCGCTCCTGCTCGCGGCCGCCGGCTGCGATGTCGCGGTCGTCGACATCGACGAGGGCCGCGCGCAAGGCGTTGCCGACAAGGTCACGGCGCTGGGCCGGAAGGGGATTGCGGTCACCGCCAATGTCCTCCTCCCGGGACAGGCGGAGCGGGTCGTGGCCGACATCGAACAGGCGCTGGGCGGCCTCGACGTTGTCGTCACCATTGTCGGTCAGGCGGTGTTCGTGAACTTCCTCGATCTCACCGAAGAAGAGTGGGAGCTCGATCAGAAGCGCAACGTGAAGTATTTCGCATTCGTCGCGCAGGCTGCCGCCCGCTCGATGATCAGGCGCGGCAAGCCGGGGGCGATCACCGCGATCGCCTCGGTCAGCGGCATGCAATCGGCGCCCTGCCATGCCGCCTATGGGGTGGCGAAGGCCGGGCTCATCAACCTCGTCAAGTCACTGGCGGTCGAACTTGCCCCATACGGCATCCGGGTCAACGCGGTCTCGCCGGGCGCAATCAAGACACCCCGCCTGTCCACCGGGCCCAACGCCACCTGGGACGACGATCAGTTCACGAACAGCATGATCCCGTTCAAGCGCGCGGGCGTGCCGGATGATATCGGCAAGGCCGTCCTCTTCCTCTCGTCGGAACTGGCAGGTTACATTTCAGGCCAGACGCTGGCGGTGGATGGCGGCTTCACCGCGATCTGGACGCTCGGCGTCAACCCGCTTTACGCCGCCCCCAAAACGCTGGATGTTCCTCCCCGGAGCTGATGCGGGCGCGACGGGCAGACGCGCGGGATGAAGGCAGCCGCCCGGTCGGCTGCCGTGGAGGAGATGGAGATGCAGCCAGTCGACTTCGAGGCCATGGCCGAGCGCGTCCGCAACTGGGGGCGCTGGGGCGATGACGATAATCGCGGCACCCTCAACCACATCGACCCGGCCGCCCTCAGCCGGGCCACCGCGGCGGCGACCAGCGGCAAGCTGTTCGGGCTCGGCCTGCAGTTCAGCGAGAACGGCCCGATGCGAGGCATCTTCCGGCGCAATCCCAAGCTCTACGTCACCGCCCTCGCCGAAGCGATCGATCCGACCAATCCCCGCGCCTGCTTCAGCGACGATGACATCTCCATGTCCCTGCAATGCGCCACGCACTGGGACGGCCTGACCCACGCGCATTACGACGGCCTGCTGTACAACGGCTGCAAGGCCTGCGACGTGCTGACCACCAGGGGCGCCACCCGCCTCGGCGCCGAACACCTCGCCTCACCCGGTATCCTGTCACGCGGCGTCCTCGCCGATATCGCGCGCCTGAAAGGCGTGGACGTCCTGCCGACCGACTATGCGATCACCCCAGCAGATCTCGACGAAGCCTTGGCCAGGGCCGGCCAGGCCGTGGCGCCGGGCGACATCCTGCTGGTGCGGACCGGCCAGATTCGCCGGTTCGTGGTCGAGGACAATGCCGAAGCCCTGTCCGGAAGCCAGTGCGGCCTTGCCCCCGAATGCGCCGGCTGGCTCTATGACCACCGCCTCGCCGCCGTCGCGGCAGATAATGTCGCGGTGGAACTGATCTCCCCCGAAAGCATGTCCGGCTACATGCCCCTGCCGCTGCACATGATGTGCCTTCGCGAAATGGGCATGCCGCTCGGCGAGATGTGGAACCTCGAAGCCCTGGCGGCGGACTGCGCGGCCGATGGCCGCTATGCCTTCCTGCTCAGCGCGCCGCCGCTCGGCATCACCGGCGCATTCGGCTCCCCCGTCAATCCAACCGTGCTGAAATAGCCGCGCAGCAACATCGCGCTGCCCGGGCCAATCCGATGTGAAGCGAGCGGAAACCAAAATCGGGCTCAGTCATTACTGAGACGGGCCCGCGCAACCTCCCTGGCCGGTAATCCGGTGAAAGCAGCGCGGGCCGCCTCCATCAGCAGGGTTTCCTGAAGACGGTCGGTCAAGGCCACGTTCTCGGGCACCGTCGCGACTGTCATTTGCCGGATTTGAACCGGTTCAACTCGATCCGGGGCAAGGTCCAGATGGCCGCCGCGCAAACCAGCATGACGACGCCTGCGAGGTAGAACGTCTGCAGCACGGCGATGGTATTTGCCTGCCGGTCGATCATGCCGCTGATGATCTGTGTACCCGCACCTGCCCCGACGCCGGCTTTCGCGAAGACGTCGGTCGTCCGACCGTAATCGACCGATCCGACCATGTCGATCCGCGAAGCCGCCTGTCGCCCGGACCAGAAGGTCAGCATGCTGGCCGTCACCGCCGCGGCCGACATGGTCCGGATGAAATTGAGCAGACCGATCCCGGAGGCCGTCTCCTCGACGCTAAGCGAACTCATCAGCATGGAATTGAGCGACACGGCCAACATGCCGATGCCGAAGCCCTGCATGCCGAAGATCCAGGCGAAATGCGTGAAATCCAGTTCGGTGTTCCACCGGGTCCGCAACAGGATCACCGTGCCACCCCAAATAGCTCCGGCGGTCGCGATGATCCGGGGGTCCATCCGAACCAGCAGCCGGATCGAAATCTGCGTGGCCAGGATCGAACCGACCGCGGAGATGGCCATCACCATACCCGCCTGTTCGGCGGAATAGCCCATGGTCGCCTGAAGCCATTGCGGCACCACGACCAGGCTGCTGAAATGGGTGCTGAACGCAATCGCAGCTCCCGTTACGCACATGGCATAGGGGCGTTTGCGCAGGAGCCGCAGGTCCACCGCCGGATGGTCGTCGGTGAACTCCCAGATGGCAAATGCGCAAAACCCGATCGCGGCGGTTGCTGCCAGAATCACGATCGTCGGATCGGCGAACCAGTCCCTGTCGCGCCCTGTATCCAGCATGATCTGCAATGCACCGACCCAGACGACCAGCAGGGCCAGGCCGATCCGGTCGATCGGCTGTCGGACCAGCGGAGTTTCCGCGGGACGGAGCAGGACATAGGCAACCACCGAACAGGCCACGCCAATCGGCAGGTTTATGAAGAAAACCCAGTGCCAGCTCCAGTTGTCCGAGATCATGCCGCCGATGATCGGGCCCATGGCCGGTCCCATCAGCACGGTCAGGGTCCACACCGCATAGGCCCGGGCGAGGTCGGGACCCGTGTAAAGCCGGCCCATCAATGTCTGGACCAGCGACATGATCGGCCCGCCCGAAAGGCCCTGCCCCACGCGGAACAGCACCAGCATCGGCAGCGTAACCGACAGGCCGCACATCAGCGAGAAGAAGGTGAACCCGGCCATGCAGGTCAGCATCAGCCGCACCGCGCCGAACCGTCCCGCCAGCCATCCTGTCAAAGGCACCGTGATCGCTTCGGCAACGGCATAGGAGGTGACGACCCAGGTCCCCTGCTCGAGCGTCGCCCCCAGGTTGCCGGCGATATGCGGCACGGCCACGTTGGCCACCGTCATGTCGAGCGTGACCATCAGATTGGCGACGTAGAGCGTGAAGGCAGCCAGGCCGCGAAACGGTATCGGCGATTGGGAAGGGTGGCCCGCCGCCGCTGCGCTCACCGGACCGCGCTCCAGCCGGGCTTCAGATCAGGCAAGGCGGAAGCGAAACGGCAGCACATCACCAAGTCAGTTAGAAGCATGCTTGTCATCTCGCAAGCCGCGGGCGGCCAGCCGAGTGCAAGCACACGCGAGGTTGGCAGCCAACGCCGGCGAACAAGTCATTTCGACGACTTGAACCTGGCGATTTCGATGCGCGGCAGGGTCCATACCGCCGCCGCGCCGAAGAACATGGCGGCTGCCGCTACGAAGAAGGTCTGGAGCATGGCGATCGTGTTCGCCTGCTGGTCGACCAGGCTGCTGACTATCGCGGGTGCGGCTATGCCCCCCGCCCCGGCCCCGGCCAGCAGGTCCGCCGCCCGGCCGTAGTTGATCGACCCGACCATGTCGGCGCGCCAGCTGGCCTGTTGCACCGACCAGAAAGTCAGGATCAAGGCCGTCGCGATAGCGATGGATATGGTGCGCACGAAGGTAAGCAGGCCCGAGCCCGAGGCCGTTTCATCGAGGCTCATCGTGTTCAGCGCCATCGCATTGAGCGTCATGCCCATCAGGGTCACGCCGAAGCCTTGCAGGCCCAGGGTGAGGGCAAGTTCGAAGTATTCTGTCTGCATGCTCCATCTGGTCCGGATGAGCGCCATTACCCCCGCCACAACCGAACCGATCGTCACCGCGAGCCGGGGGTCCATCCGCACCAGCATGACCAGCGCTACCCGCGTCGCCAGGATCGACCCCACAGCCGAGGCACCGGTGACCATGCCGGCTTGCTCGGCGGTATAGCCCAGGGTCGCCTGAAGCCATTGCGGGACCACCACCATGGCGCAAAAATGGGCGGCAAAGCCCAGGGCGCTGCTCAGCACGCACAGCGCGTAAGGGCGATGGCGCAGCAATCGCAGGTTCACTGCTGGATGCTCGTCGGTGAACTCCCAGATGATGAACATGCAGAGCCCGACCGCCGCCACCACGGCCATCGCAACAATGGTAGGATCGGCAAACCAGTCCTTGTTGCGCCCCGTATCGAGCATGAGCTGGAGTGCACCGACCCAGACCACCAGCAGGACCAGGCCCATCCTGTCGATCGGCGGCCTTGCCGTTTGCGTTTCGACCGGGCGCAGCAACAGGTACCCGATGAACGTGCTGGCCACCCCGACCGGGATGTTGACAAGGAACACCCAGTGCCAACTCCATTGATCCACGATCATCCCACCGATGACCGGGCCAAGGGCGGTTCCGCCCATGACGGTAAGGGTGTACATGCCATAGGCACCGGCCAATTCGTGGCTGGGATACATCCGGACCAGCAGGGCCTGCACGAGCGACAGTATCGGCCCTCCCGACATGCCCTGGCCGATGCGGCACAGGACCAGCATCGGCAGCGTCACCGAAAGGCCGCACATCAGCGAGAAAAAGGTGAAACCGGCAATGCAGGTCAATATCGTGCGCACCGTGCCGAACCGGCCGGCCAGCCAGCCGGTCAGGGGCACCGTGATGGCTTCGGCCACGGCGTAGGAGGTGACCACCCACGATCCCTGCTCCAGCGTGGCGCCAAGATTGCCCGCAATGTGCGGAACGGCAACGTTCGCCACGGTCATGTCGATCGCGACCACCATGTTGGCCGCATAGAGGGTGAACGCCGCAATCCCACGGAGCCGCGGCGCGAGCGGGTAACTGATTTCGGCAGTGGCTGCGCTCACGCGGCCGGTCTCCTGCCAGACGTCGGATGAGGCAATGCGGATGCGGTGCACAAGGACATGAATCGTCGGTTAGAAGCATGCTTGTCATCTCGCAAGCTGCGTCGTCGACGACCGCGCCCGCGACCAAATTTCTCGACGCGAGCAGGTTTCCCGCCGATATTCATCCGGTGTTTCTGGGGAGAACAGCCAATGAGCTTTTCCGGCAAGACCGTCGTTATCGCTGCGGCAGGGGTGGATGCCGGTCGCGCCAGCGCCGCCGAATTCGCCCGACTTGGCGCCCGGCTGGTGCTGATCGACGACAATGCCTTGGAGCTGGACGAAGTCGCCACCGGGATCGGACCGGCCGGCCCGGCCCCGCTGCTGCGTTGCGCCGACCCCGCTGACCCCGATGCCTTGCAGGCTATCGCAGCCGAACTCGATGGTCCGGTCCACGTGCTGGTGAATTGCCACTGGTTCGGTCAGTTCCAATCGCTGGAGAATTCGACGGTTGAATCCTGGCGCAGGCACATGGAGGTCAATTTGCTTGGCCCGGTCTTCGCCACCAAGGCCTTCCTGCCCTTGCTGAAGCAAGCGCCGGGCGAGGCGGCGGTGGTGCACATCGGCTCGTTCGACGGCCTGCTGGGGAACGCGAAAATGCCCGCCTATTCCGCCACCAAGGGCGCGCTGCCGGCACTGACCCATGTCATGGCTGATGAGCTCGGGCCATTCGGCATCCGCGTGAACTGCCTCGCCCGCGGGCTCACCACTCCCGACGGGCAGACCGGTCCAGTGCACGAGCCGCTGCTGCGCGAGACTCCGCTCGGCCGCGCCGCCCGGCCGTCCGAGATAGCCAGCGTGGTGCGCTTCCTGGCATCGGCCGATGCGTCATACATGACCGGTTCGGTCGTCGTGGTCGACGGCGGCCGGACCGGGGTGACCCAGGGCACCCGGGCGCTGGATCCTGCGCAGTTCTCCTGAGCCTGCCCCTATCCCAGCACGCGCCGGATGAAGCCGGATCGACGGCCGGTCGGCGGAAGCCGGCCCGATGCCTCGAACAGGTAATTGGCGAGGACCGCGGCCTGGTTCTTGGTCATGAACAGGTGGAAAACGCTGGGGTTTGCCTTGTCTTTTGCGTCTGCCACCGTCTCGATGTCGAGCACCA
>DASTGC010000128.1:0-2953 GCA_035719485.1 Novosphingobium sp. | reverse complement strand
CAGATGCAGGAAATCGAGGCCGCCGCCATGGAGCGCGGCATGGACGTTCTGGTCGAGGTCCACAACGCCGAAGAAATGGCCCGCGCGGCCCAGCTCAAGTCGCGCCTGATCGGCATGAACAATCGCGATCTCAAGCGCTTTGTCACCGATCTTGCGATAACGGAAGAACTCGCCCCCCTCGCGCCCGAAGGCGCGCTGCTGGTCGGCGAAAGCGGCATCAACACCCACGCCGACCTGGTGAGGCTGGAGAAGTCCGGCGTGCGCTGTTTCCTCGTCGGCGAAAGCCTGATGCGCGAGGCCGATGTCGAGCTGGCCACCCGCCGCCTGCTGGAAGGCTGAACAGGACTGTCCTACAGGCCCGCGGTCTGGCACAAGCAGGGGCATGACCAGCCGTTCCCCTGCCGCACCCGGCCTTCGCGCAGTGCGACCCGACGGGCCCGGGTTGTCTTGCGTCAGGACCGTGTCAACTTCGTCAACTTCGTCAGGAATCCCGACACTCCAATGAGCCAGCTCACCCATCTCGACGAATCCGGCAAGGCCCGCATGGTCGACGTCGGCGCCAAGCAGCCGACCCAGCGCGAGGCCGTCGCCTCGGGCCGCATCCGCATGTCGGCAGAGGCGCTCTCCGCGATCCGCGAGGGCCAGGTCCCCAAGGGCGATGTCCTCGCCGCCGCGCGCATCGCCGGGATCATGGCCGCCAAGAAAACCGCCGAGCTGATCCCGCTCTGCCACCCGCTGGCACTCGATTCCGTAACGCTGGATTTCGCCCTGGAAGACGACGGCGTACGCGCCACCGCCAGCGCGCGGCTGACCGGCAAGACCGGCGTGGAAATGGAAGCCATGACAGCAGTTTCCGTCGCGCTCCTGACAATCTACGACATGGCCAAGGCGGTCGACAAGGCGATGGTCATCGATGGCGTGCGTCTCCTCGCCAAGCGCGGCGGCAAGTCGGGCGACTGGACCGCCCCGCCGGAAAGTGCCGCCTGATGCCCTTGCTGCCGCTCGACGAGGCCCAGGCCCGCCTCCTCGCCCTGGCCACCCCGCTCCCGCTCGAGCGGGTCGACGTGCCCGGCGCGCTCGGCCGTTACCTTGCCGAGCCACTGCGCGCCCGACGCGCCCAGCCGGCGGCCCACGTCTCGGCCATGGATGGCTATGCGGTAAGCAGTGCCGATCTCGCGGGACCGTGGCGCGTGATCGGCGAAAGCGCAGCCGGTCACCCCTATGCGGGCCAGCTGGGACCCGGCGAAGCGGTCCGCATCTCCACCGGCGCGCTCCTGCCCGACGGGTCCGATACCGTCGTCATCCAGGAAAACGTGCTCCGTGACGGCGGGCAGGTCAGCCTCGGTGAACCGGGACCAGCCGAGGCCCACCGCCACGTCCGCCACTGCGGCTCCGACTTTGCCTGCGAGGAGCAATTGCTGCGCGTCGGCACCCGCATTGGCCCTGCTCAGCTCGCCCTGGCCCTCGCCGCCGGGCACAAGCACCTCGCCGTGCGCCGACCGCCGCGGATCGCCATCATCGACAGCGGCGACGAACTCGCCGCCGATCCCGAGATCTGCCCGGCCCACCAGGTCCCCGCCAGCAACGGGGCCATGCTCGCCGCCCTCGTTGCCGCGCTGCCCTGCTCGGTGACCCGCCTCGGCCCAGTGCCCGACCGAATGGACGCCCTGCTCGACGCGCTGGCTAACACGGATGGCTGCGATGTTGTCGTAACCACCGGCGGCGCCTCGGTCGGCGATCACGATCTCGTCCGCCCCGCGCTCGAGGAATGGGGCGCCGAACTCAGCTTCTGGAAGGTCGCAATCCGTCCGGGCAAGCCGCTGATGGTCGCCCGCCGCGGCAGCCAGCTCGTCCTCGGACTCCCCGGCAATCCCGTCTCGTCGATGGTCACGGCCTACCTGTTCCTCCTCCCCCTGCTGCGCGCGCTGCTCGGCGCGGCCCAGCCCCTGGCCCGGGCCCTCCCCTTCACGCTCGGCGCCAATCTCCCACCTGTCGGTGATCGCCGCGAGTTCGTGCGCGCCATGTTCGATGATCAGGGGCGGCTGGTCCCGGTCCGCAGTCAGGATTCCGGCGCTCTGGGCTCGCTCGCCCTGGCCGAGGTGCTGATCGACCGGCTGCCCGGAGCCCCGGCGGCGGCCAGCGGCAGCCCCGTCATGGCCTATCTGCTCGAAAATGGCGGACTTGCTTGACGGAGCGCTAAAAGTTTCCTAATTGTTCCATGTTCGTTCACTGAATGATGCACAGGCGGGCCCGTTTCACCCCTCCTGGCGCACCATCGCGGCGGGAGTGATTAGGCTATGCTGACTCGCAAGCAGCATGAACTGATCCGGTTCATCCAGGACCGGCTTGAGGAAACCGGGGTATCCCCTTCGTTCGAGGAAATGAAGGAGGCGCTTGATCTCAAGTCGAAGTCCGGCGTCCACCGCCTGATCTCCGCCCTTGAGGAGCGCGGCTTTATTCGCCGCCTGCCCAACCGCGCCCGCGCCCTCGAGGTCCTCCGCCAGCCCGACGATGTCACCGCAAAGGTCACCGCGCCGAAGCTTTCCGCACCTGCGCAGGTGAAAGCACCCGCCCTTCGGCCGGAACCAGCGAACGACGTCATCGAAATTCCCCTCCACGGCCGCATTGCCGCCGGTGTGCCGATCGAAGCGCTGGAGACGACGGCGACCCTGCCCGTCCCCGCCGCCCTGCTCGGCCCGGGCGAACACTACGCGCTGGAGGTGTCGGGCGATTCGATGATCGAGGCCGGCATTCTCGATGGCGACTATGCCCTGATCCGGCGAACCGACAATGCGCGGGATGGCGAGATCGTCGTCGCCCTCGTCAGGGGTGAGGAAGCCACCCTCAAGTACCTGTTCCGCGAACGCGGCGGCGTCCGGCTGGATCCGGCCAATGCTGCCTACGATCCGCAGCACTACGGTCCCGGCGAAGTCCAGGTCCAGGGCAAGCTCGC
>DASTGC010000127.1:0-5886 GCA_035719485.1 Novosphingobium sp. | reverse complement strand
CGGCGCGGACACCAGCTCCTCGGGCGAGGATGCGAGCCTGCGTGTGGTCGGTCGGGGAACTTGGCAATTCGAGGCGCTAGCCTATCTGCAGGCGCGCAATTTCACCAATGTCGTGATTTCGGCCGCGACCCTGCGGCGGTCGCTGGACCAATATGCCACCCCTTCGACCGGCTGGGGGGCCCAGCTCGAACTGCGCCCGCCGCTTTCGGCCGATCACCTGCTGCGGCTGGGCATTGACTGGCGCAGTGCCGCGGGCACCGCCTATGAAGCGGCTTACAACGCCGGCACCGGCGTGGTGACCGCGCGCCGCACGATCGGTGGGCGAAACGAGGATCTTGGCATTTACGCCGGAGAGGGCTGGCAGCTCGGCAGGCTGGCCCTGACCGGCGCGCTCCGCGCGGACCGTTGGAGCCTGCGCAGTGGCCGGTTTCGCGAAGCCAACCCGGCGGGCACGGTCACGACTGCCAGCGACTTTCCCGACCGCAGCGGCTGGGCCTGGTCGTTCCGCGTGGGGACCAGCCTCACACTGGCCTATGCCCTGACGCTGCGCGCCTCGGCTTACAGCAGCATCCGCCACCCCACGCTCAACGAGCTCTACCGCCCCTTTGTGGTCTTCCCCGTCACCACGCGCGCGAATGCCGCGCTGGATAATGAGCGTTTGGTGGGGTTCGAGGCGGGCGTCGACTTCACGCCGGCTCCGGGCGCGACGTTTGCGCTAACTGCCTTCGACAACCGGGTCCGCCACGCCATTGCCAATGTGACCCTGACCCCCACCCTGCGCGAGCGGCGCAATGTCGATGCGATCAGGGGCCGGGGGATCGAGATGTCGGCCAGCCTGCGCCACGGCGCCTTAGCGCTCGAGGGCTCGCTCGCCTGGACCGAGGCCCGGGTTGAGGCGAGCGGCGCGTCAGCCCAGCTCAACGGCAAGCGCCCGGCGCAGACGCCCGCGCTTTCCGCCCGGTCGACCCTGAGCTGGCGCCCGTCACGGGGCTCCACACTCGCGCTCACTGTCCGGCATGTGGGGGCGCAGTTCGAGGACGACCTGGAGATTGACCGCCTGCCACCCTCCACCACCTTCGATGCCTATGCGGAGCTTGCGGTGAGGACCGGCGTCGCCCTTGTCCTTCGCGGCGAAAACCTGGCCGATCGCCCGGCCATCACGCGCAACCAGGCGGGCTCGCTCGATCTCGGTGCGCCGCGGACGCTGTGGGCGGGGGTCAAGGTGCAGCTCCCCTAAGCAGCCTTGCGCCAGAGGTCGCGCCGATGAGCCGTCCTGTCGCAACCTCCCAACTCGTCCGGCCCGGCAAGGAACCGCGCCCTGCGACCGCAATTGCTCCTCTACCTGAGAGGAGCCCGGCATGTCCGACCAGGAGTGGGTGCCCGCGCCGCAGTGATCGCCCGGCACAGCGCGGCGGTGCGCGCGGCCGAGCTGGAAGCTTGCCTAGGTAGGTTGACGGCTGCCGCAGTTCAGAGCGCGTCGGCGTAGGTCAGCTGGCGGCCAAGGCCATAGTCGCCGCTGATCGTGGTGCGGCGCATGACGCGCACTTCGTCGACCGGTCCGCCGGTGACGGCGTGGAGCATCCGCCAGTTGTCCCACAGGATCATCTCGTCATCGCCCCAGGTGTGGCGATAGGAGGGGCAGCTAGCGATGTGATCGACCAGCTCGTCGAGCAGTGCGCCGCCTTCTTCGCGGTCCATTCCGACGATGCCCTCGGAAAACATCGGGGAGATGTTGAGGACCTTCCGGCCGGTTTCCTTCTGGACGTAGACCGCCGGGTGGGCCACGGGCGGGAAATCGGTGCTCATCCGCGACTTCAGCGCCTGGAGTGAATTCGACATGCGCAGCTGCTCGACCCCGAGGCGACGCGAATAGCGCACCTCGCACATGGGCTTGAGCTGATAAAGCACTTCCAGTCCCTCGATCCGCTCCTTGAGCCGGTCGGGCAGGCAGTTATAGGCTTCGATCTGGTCGCTGAAGCAGGTCTGCCCGCCCCAACTGGTCCTCTGGGTAACGCGCAGCAGCCCGCCGCGATTGATTGAGGGGACGAAGGCAAGGTCGGAGTGCCACGGGATCCAGTTGGTGACCGTCTGCCCGTCGATCCTGAAGATGTTGCCAGATTCCGGACTCGATGCGAGGCTGATCAGGTCCGGGCACCCCTCGACCCAGCCCTCGCGGACAGGGTGATGTTCGAGCTCGCCGAAGCAGCGGCTCAGCTCGAGCTGGAATTCGGGGGAGTCGTCCACGCCCCGGAAGATGATCATGCCGTGCTGGATCCACAGGCCGCGCAGTTCATCGACCACGGCGGTGGATTTGAGGTCGGCCAGGCCGAGCCGCCGGACCTCCACGCCGAATGGCAGGTCGGGCGAGAGTGGTTTTACATCCATGACTGACTTTTCCTCTTCCCGCGGCCGCGACCGGCGAAATCGGACCAGCGTTATCGGCCAGGGTGCGCCACCTTGACGATTCTGTCAATTTACTTCCCGGTCGCCGCATCCTGCTTCAGCACCTGCCCGTAGACCTGGCCGGCGTTGGCGGCGGCGGGGAACCCGGCGTAGCCGCTGGCCTGATAGATCGCTTCCTCGATCTCGCGCCGGGAGAGGCCGTTGGCGCGGGCGATGCGGAAGTGGTACTCCAGCTCGCTGTTGGCGCGCAGGGCCATCAGGATGCCGAGGGTGACGAGGCTGCGTTCCCGCCGCGTCAGACCGCAGCGGGCCCACAGGCCGGCGAAGGCGGCATCCATGGAAAGCGGGCCAAGTTCGGGCGCGGCGCGATCGGTGGTTGCAACGCCAGTGGACCGGGCCAGCGCCCCGCCCATCATCTCGCCGACGACTTTCCCCCCGGCGGCGCGCAGGGCGTCCCTGCTGGGTTCTGCCGCACCGTCGCTCGCCCGCGGCAGGCAGCCGGGATCGCCATGCACGGCAGCGGGGGCGGGTTCAGGTTGCGCCGCGAGCGCCGGAACCGGCGCCAGCCCCGAGAAGGCAAATCCGGCCAGACCAGGCCACGCCCGTTTCATCATTTCATCTCTCCTCGTGCTCGTAATCTCTTGGCATGATTGCACTCCGGGAAAACGCGGACAACAGCGTCGGCCAGAAAATTGCCCGGCGCGGCGCCACCCTGTTGGCAGACGCCGCCGGTGCCCTTGGACTCTGCTGCCAATTTGCCTAAGGGCCCGCAAACGCCCATTGCTGGCCAACCGCAGGATCGCCCCGATGACCATCGTCCCCGTCCGCCGCGCCCTCCTTTCCGTATCCGACAAATCGGGCCTCGTCGAACTCGGCCAGGCGCTCAGCGCGCGCGGGGTGGAACTGGTCTCCACCGGCGGCACGGCCAGGGCTCTGCGCGAGGCGGGCCTGACGGTAATGGACATCTCCGAGCTGACCGGCTTTCCCGAGATGATGGACGGGCGGGTGAAGACTTTGCACCCCAAGGTCCATGGGGGGCTCCTCGCGGTGCGCGACAACGCCGAGCATGCCGCGGCCATGGCCGAGCACGCGATCGGCGCGATCGACCTCGTGGTCGTCAACCTCTATCCGTTCGAGGCGACCGTGGCCAAGGGCGCCGAGCGCGACGAGATCATCGAGAACATCGACATCGGCGGCCCCTCGATGGTCCGCTCGGCAGCGAAGAACCACGCCTATGTCACGATCCTCACCGACCCTGCGGACTACGCCGCGTTCCTCGCCGAACTCGAAACGTCGGACGGGGCCACCACCTATGATTTCCGGCGCCGGATGGCCGCCAAGGCCTATTCCGCCACGGCGGCCTATGACGCGATGATCTCACAGTGGTTTCTGACCGTGGACCAGGGGCAGACCTTCCCCGAGACCCTGGCGATCACGGGCAAGCTCGCCCAGGAGCTGCGCTACGGCGAGAACCCGCACCAGGCTGCCGCGCTGTATGTGCCGAACGGCCCGCGCATATCCGGCATCGCGCAAGGCAAGCAGCTGCAGGGCAAGGAGCTTTCCTACAACAATTACAACGATGCCGATGCGGCGCTGGAACTCTGCGCCGAATTTCGCGGGCAGGATCCGGCGGTGATCATCGTCAAGCACGCCAATCCCTGTGGCGTGGCCCAGGCCGGAACGCTGCTCGAGGCGTGGAACGGTGCGCTCCAGTGCGATTCGGTCTCCGCTTTCGGCGGGATTGTGGCGGTGAACACCGAGCTCGACGGCGCCACGGCGGCCGCCATCTGCCAGATCTTCACCGAAGTGGTCGTGGCGCCCTCGGCCACGGATGAGGCCCTGGCCGCCTTCGCGAAGAAGAAGAACCTGCGCCTGCTGCTCACCGGCGACCTGCCCGACCCGCGCCGCGCGGGCCTGCTGGTCAAGCCGATCACCGGCGGCATGCTGGTCCAGACGCGTGACAACGGCGCAATCAGCGAGGCCGATCTCACGGTCGTCACCAGGCGCGCGCCGACGGCGCAGGAGCTGAAGGATTGCCTGTTCGCCTGGACCGTGGCCCGCCACGTCAAGTCGAACGCCATCGTTTATGCCAAGGACGGGGTTACCGCGGGGATCGGCGCGGGCCAGATGAACCGCCGGGATTCGTCGCGCATCGCGGCGATGAAGGCGGCGGAAGCGGCCGAGACCTACGGCTGGGCGAGCAGCCGCACAGTCGGCTCGGCGGTGGCCTCGGATGCGTTCTTCCCCTTCGCCGATGGGCTGCTGGCCGCGGCCGAGGCGGGGGCGACCGCCGTGATCCAGCCCGGCGGCTCGATTCGAGACGATGAGGTGATCAAGGCCGCCGACGAAGCAGGCCTTGCCATGCTGTTCACCGGGATGCGCCATTTCCGGCACTGAGCGGATTGGTTTCGATGCGTCGTTAACCGTTCGTCGCGCCAGTCGCCCGGTTCGGCCCGAAGGCCCAGCTCGTTCACTTGTTCGCAAGCGCGAAAGGCGCAGGTGACACAGGTCAATTATCGCGCTGCAGCGCAACACAGGCAGTACACCATGGGCCTCTTCCGCGCCGACTTCTTCCGCTCCCTTGCCGCCGGATTCGTGCTGGGCGCGCTGGGCCTGGTCGCGGTAATGGGATCGACCGGGTCCTTCTCCGACACCGTTGCCCCGCCCGCCGTGGCCCAGGCAGCCGAAGCACCGGCCGGAAACTGAACGCGGTGCGCGCGCGGCTGCTCCTGCCCGCGCTTGCCCTCCTCGCCGCCTGCCAGCAGCCTGCTGCCGCCGAAACCTTCCTGCTAGCGCCGCCGCCAGCCGTCGAAGCGCATGAGACGCCCGGCCGCCAAACCGCGATCTTCGCCGGCGGTTGCTTCTGGGGAATCGAGGCCATTTTCAGCCACCTTCGCGGGGTGAAGAGCGCCGTTTCCGGGTTCCACGGCGGCAGCGCGGCCACGGCCCACTATGAGCGCGTTTCCGATGGCGGCACCGGGCACGCCGAAGCCGTCCGCGTGATCTACGACCCGCGCGAGATCCGCTACGACCAGCTGCTCCAGGTGTTCTTCTCGGTCGGCGCCGACCCGACGCTCGTCAACCGGCAAGGGCCAGACGCGGGGACACAGTATCGCTCCGCCCTGGTTCCCCTCAACGAGGAGCAGCGCCGCGTTGCCGCCGCTTACCTGCGCCAGCTGGGCACGAGCGCCCTGTGGCATGCCCCCATCGCGACGCGCATCGAAAGCTACAAGGCATTCTATCCGGCCGAGGAATACCACCAGGACTTCGCGGCGGGGAATCCCGATCACGGTTACATCCGCCGCTGGGACGCACCAAAGGTCGCGGCGCTCAAGCGTCTGTTCCCGGCTCTCTACAAGGCGGCCTTCACCCGCGGCTGATCCAGCCCTATATCGGGGCGATGACTGCCGCGGCCCACCATCACCACGAACATTCCGGCGCGGGCCTCGTCGACGCGGCGCGCGGCGCGCTGGTGGATTGCGG